>CABSNA010000360.1 GCA_902478865.1 uncultured Collinsella sp. | reverse complement strand
GAGATTCATGAGCGTCTCGTGGGCTCGGAGATGTGTATAAGAGACAGGCACCAGAATACCCACCTGCAGCAACACGCCCAGGAGCATAGGCCCCGTGCACACGATGCCGGCGTAGCCATAGGCGCGCATGGTGGCAAACAGGCCTTTGCGCTTAAACAGGCGCTTGAGCTCAAAACCAATTCCAGCCATGGGCTACACCTCCTTCTTGGGCAAATCGAACGCACGCGCCGTCTCGTCGTAGAGCGCACGGTAGTTGGCGAGCATCTGCTCGTGCAGGTAAAACGTGGCCACACGGCGCTGGCCGCGCTCCCCCATCTCCAGACGGCGGGCACGACTCGCGCACATGCGCTCCATGGCGTCTGCCAAACCCTTGCGATACATGGGCGGGCATACAAACCCGGCAATGCCAAAGTCGTCGCCCGGTGCTCCCTCCAGCAGCTCGCGACAGCAACCGACCTCGGTCGTCACACAGGGGCGACGCGCGGCGAGCGACTCCAGCACGCTCAGCGGCTGGCCCTCGGAGATGCTCGTCAGGATCGTAAAGTCGAGCTTTTGCATGTACTCGACCACGTCCACGCGGCCGGTAAAGATCAAATCGCGGACACCCAGGGTATCAACGAGCGCATGGCACTCGGCCGCATATTCCTCGTCATCCACGCCGCCCATGATGTGCAGGCGCACGTGCGGCAGGCGCTCGTGCAGCTCAAAGAAGGCGTAAATCATGGTCTTGACATCCTTGATGGGCGCCAGACGCACCACCGCGCCAATGTCCACCCAGCCGTCATCGGGCTTTAAGGGAATGTCCTTAAAGCGGTCAAATTGGATGCCGTTGGGGATGACAAGGCATTTATCCACATCGCAGCCCATGTCGATTTGCGTCTTGCGAGCGTTATGGAACAGACTCGTCACGCGGAAGGCACGGCGGTAAATCTCCTCGGACAGCAGGTAGAAAAAGCGAATCCAGCGGTCCTTAAACGACGGTACCACCCAGTCGGCGCGAATAATCTCCTCCTCACGCTCACGGGTGTAGATGCCATGCTCGGTCAACAGCGCCGGCGCGTTATTCATGCTGGAGCCAAGGCTTGCAAGCAGGCCGCCGTAGCCGGTCGAGATGGCGTGGTACACATCGGCCACCGGAACCTCACTGCCCAGCAGATACAGAACGGGAAGCAGCATAGAGCGCATGGTGTGGAACGCGTCGGCAAAGGACGTGTAGGGGTACTCGGCCAGGCATACGTCGCGGAAGATGTCCATAAATGTGCGGCTCTGCAAAAACGAGAGCGGATGCACGCGGCGGCGCTGGAAGATATCGAACAGCACGTCCCAATCCGGATTAGAGAGCGACACCAGGCGGCGCAGCGCCTCACGCTCGCGGTCATTAAAGCTGGCTTCGTGCTGCTCGCCCGAAAGGCGCAAGGCGTCGTCCAAAAACACCTCGTGTACCTCGACCACGTTGCCGGGCAGCTCGTAGACAAACTTGCCGCGGTCGGCAGCATGCGCACCAA
>CABSNA010000359.1 GCA_902478865.1 uncultured Collinsella sp. | reverse complement strand
CTGCCGACACGCGCCGCAACGCCCGCAACCTACTCGCGAGCGCCAAGTTGCTCGCGCTCGTCGTCATTGTCTCGCTCGCCATGGGCGTTGCCGCTTGGGCGTTTTTGGCCTCGTTGAATATCGCGACCGACTATCGCGAGCACCATGCGTGGATTTACGCGCTGCTTCCCGTTGTGGGCGTTGCCACCGCATGGGTGTACAAAAACCACGGTCTTGCCGCCAATCGCGGTAACAACCTGGTCATCGACTCCGCTCTGGGCACACGCCTCATCCATATGCGCATGGCCGTCCTCACCTTCGTCTGCTCCACGCTCACGCACCTAACGGGCGGATCGGCCGGTCGCGAGGGAGCTGCGGTGCAGATTGGCGGCACCATCGCCAGCAACATCTCGAGCCTCGCCCACCTCAAAAAGCATGACCACCACGACCTCATGCTCGCCGGCATCTCGTCGGCCTTTGGCGCCGTATTCGGTTCGCCCCTTGCCGGAGCTTTCTTTGGCATGGAGATGTGCTTTATCGGCAAGATCGACTACACCGCGGGCATCTACTGCCTGATCGCCTCGTTTACCGGCTACTTTACATCACTCGCCCTGGGTACCGAGTACGAGGCGAGTGTTATCGCCAGCGTTCCCAACATGACACCACGGACGGTTGTCATCGTTGTTATCAGCGCCATTATCTTCGGTCTGACGGCACGCCTCTTTGCCTGGTCAGTTCGAACCGTCAAGAGCCTGTACGGTCGCTTTATCACCAATTACCTCGTTCGCGCACTTATGGGCGCACTCGTGGTTTTGGCCGCCTATGCCCTTCTCGACGCCTGGGACTACGCCGGCCTTTCCACGTGGCTTTCCGGCGCCGGATTTGCCGGCAACACCACCCTGGCAGACGCAGTCATCAAGTTGGTCGTCACAGCGCTTACCCTGGGTGCGGGCTTCCAAGGCGGCGAGGTCACGCCCCTGTTTGGCATCGGTGCGGCGCTCGGCGGCTGGATCGGTTGCCTCGTCGGAATCGACCCCGGTTTTCTGGCGGCTCTCGGCATGCTCGGCGTGTTCTGTGCCGGCCTCAACGTGCCCATCACCACTTGCATGATGGCCATCGACCTGTTCCACGGCACGGCCGCCGGGTTCTTTGTCATCGTGGCCTTTATCAGCTATCTCGCCGGCGGACACCGCGGCGTTTACCCCGCCCAGCGCATCATCTCACCCAAGCGCCGTTCGCTTATTGTAGATGAGGGCGGTACGGTAGCGGATGCTATCGAGCGCCACAACGACCTGATAGAGTAGACGTAAGTATTCGACGTGCAGCCACAATCGGGGGCAATTCGACCTGAGCGCGACCGCACCGTCACGTCATACGCCGGGAGTCGCCCCATGCACGCAACTGATTTTGGCCGCACGCTCATCATCGCCAACCCCGCCGCCCAGTCGGGTGCGGCGCGCGAGGTCGCTGAGCGCCTGCAGCGCTTTTTGGCTGTCTCTTATACACATCTGACGCTGCCGACGATCTTACGCGTGTAGA
>CABSNA010000358.1 GCA_902478865.1 uncultured Collinsella sp. | reverse complement strand
AGATTCATGAGCGTCTCGTGGGCTCGGAGATGTGTATAAGAGACAGGCCCCTCGCCTCCTTACGCCCCGCCCCTCCAATAAACGCGTTATCATCTTGACCCATGAACATACGTTAGGAGCAATCATGCCAAACGAGAACAGCTACGAAGTCGCGCTGCAAAAGAGCAACGCCATTCGCGAGGGCCTGGCCAATACGCCCGAGAAGTTCACCATGCTCACCGGTGATCGCCCCACCGGCCGTCTGCACCTGGGCCACTACTTCGGTACCCTCAAGGGCCGTGTTGAGCTGCAGGACATGGGCGCCAAGACCAACGTGCTCATCGCCGACTACCAGGTCATCACTGACCGCGACACCACCGAGCACATCCAGGACAACGTGTACAACATGGTCATGGACTACCTTGCCTGCGGCATCGACCCCGACAAGACCATGATCTACGCGCACTCCGCCGTGCCCGCCGCCAACCAGCTCATGCTGCCGTTCCTGTCGCTGGTGTCCGAGGCCGAGCTGGCGCGCAACCCCACGGTCAAGGCCGAGATGGAGGCCTCGGGCCACGAGCTTACCGGCCTCCTGCTCACCTACCCGGTGCACCAGGCCTGCGACATCCTGTTCTGCAAGGGCAACGTGGTGCCGGTCGGTCGCGACCAGCTGCCGCACATCGAGCTCACCCGCACCATCGCCCGCCGCTTTAACAACCGCTACGGCAAGGTGTTCCCCGAGGTCGAGGCGCTGCTGTCCGAGACCCCGCTGCTGCCCGGCCTGGACGGCCGCAAGATGAGCAAGAGCTACGGCAACGCCATCAATATTTCGATGACCGCCGAGGAGACGGCCAAACGCATCAAGAAGAGCCAGACCGACTCCGAGCGCATGATCACGTTCGATCCCGAGAACCGCCCCGGCGTGTCCGGCCTGCTTTCGACCGCCGCCATCTGCACCGGTCGCTCCGAGGTCGAGATTGCCGAGGAGATCGGCATGGGCGGCTCCGGCCAGCTCAAGAAGTACGTGACCGAGGCCGTCAACGAGTACTTCGCCCCGATCCGCGAGCGTCGCCAGCGCTACGAGAACGACCTGGATTATGTCAAGGACGTCCTGCACGAGGGCAATCGTCGCGCCAACGAGATCGCCGAGCAGACTCTGGCCGAGGTTCAGGACGCCATGGGCATGGTGTACTAGTCGAGAGCAATAAACAACACTCAAACTAAACCGCCGCGATTGGCACAATCCTCGTTGCGGCGGTTTTGTTTTCTTCAGAGGTCGGTCGCCGAGATATTCAGCCGCTTGGCAGAACCCCTAAGTCGCAAGCACCTTGAGGCTATATCCTGTTAAGCAATGACACCCTATTGTTTAACATGCGGCAGCTTTTACGGCAGACCCGACCGACCGGAAGGAGTCCCATGAGCTCAGTTGCGTTTTGTACCTGCAACGACCGGAAATGCCCATTTAACCCTGTCAACCACGAGAAGGGCTGCACACCGTGTATCGCCTGTCTCTTATACACATCTCCGAGCCCACGAGACGCTCATGAATCT
>CABSNA010000357.1 GCA_902478865.1 uncultured Collinsella sp. | reverse complement strand
TGGGCGAGCTCACGCAGGGCCAGGTCATGGCGTTTGTGAACTACATGACGCAGACCCTGACCTCCATCGTGTACGTCGCCAACCTGGTCGTGGTCTTTACCAAGGCGAGCGCCAGTGCGTCGCGCATCAACGAGGTGCTCAATTGCGTGCCGAGCATCACCGACGAGGGCAACCAGCCGGTCGCGCTGCCTGAGCCGAGCGACCTGACGGGTGGCGCTGTTCCGGTCCCTGCGCTGAGCTTTGACCATGCGAGCTTCTCGTTTGGCGCCGGCGCGGCAAATGCCGTGAGCGATGTGACTCTGGAGCTGCCGGTGGGCAAAACCCTCGGCATTATCGGCGGCACGGGCAGCGGTAAGTCGACCCTCGTTTCGCTTATCCCGCGCCTGTACGATGCGGGCGTGGGCAGCGTGTACGTGATGGGCTCCGACGTGCGCGCCTGGCAGCTCGACCAGCTGCGCCACGTGGTCGCGACCGTTCCGCAGCGTGCGTCGCTGGTGAGCGGCACTATCCGCAGCAACCTGACCTGGCGTGACGAGGCTGCGACCGATGAGGATCTCTGGGCAGCGCTCGATATGGCGCAAGCGAGCGAGTTCGTGCACAACAAGCCCCAGGGCCTCGACGCCCCGGTCGAGGCGGGCGGCAAGAACTTCAGCGGCGGACAACGTCAGCGCCTGACCATCGCACGTGCCCTGGTGGGCGCTCCGCAGGTCCTGATCATGGATGACTCCGCGTCGGCGCTCGACTTTAAGACTGACGCGGCGCTTCGCCATGCCATTTGCGAGCGCAGCGTGCGCGGTGCCACCGAGGGCGGGCTGCCGCTGACGACTGTCATCGTGAGCCAGCGCGTCTCGACCGTGCGCGATGCCGACATGATCTGCGTACTCGACCACGGCTCGGTTGCGGGCCTGGGCACGCATGACGAGCTGTACGCGACCTGCCAGCTCTATCGCGAGATCTGCCAGTCGCAGCTGCGCCGCGAGGAGCTCGAGGGCCAGCAGGGGAGTGCGGCACCCACGTCCGTCCCAAGTCCCGCGTCCGCCCCGGCTGCCCCGGCATCCACTTGCGCAAAGGAGGGCTGCTAAATGAATCCGTACACTTCCTCCGGTTCGGTCGCCACGATGACGGCCAACGTGTCCGGTAACGATAACCTCAACGACCTGGGCGACGGTCCGCGCCAGCCCGGCGATCCCGAGCGCTATCCCGTGGGTGCGGTGACCCGCCGCCTGCTGGGCTATGTTCGCCCGCATCGCATTTCGTTTGTAGCGTCGTTTGTGAGTGCCGCCGTCTCGGTGATCTTGCAACTCTATACGCCCATTCTCATCGGCGAGGGCATCGACCTTATCGTCGCCGCCGGGCAGGTGGACTTCGATGCGCTGCTGCCGCTCGTTACCAAACTCGCGCTCGTCGTGGTGGGAGCAGCGTCCTTCCAGTGGCTGCAGGGCTACTGCGTCAACCGCCTGTCCTACGAGACGGTGTGCGACATGCGCGTGGAGGCGAGCGATAAGCTCAGCCGCATGCCGCTCAGCTTTATCGACAGCCA
>CABSNA010000356.1 GCA_902478865.1 uncultured Collinsella sp. | reverse complement strand
AAGGGCGCGGATCTTGAGCGCGTAAGCTGGGACGAGGCACTGGATTTCACCGCATCTAAGATGCAGGCCATAATTGACGAATATGGTCCTAACGCTGTCATGACCACCGGCTCTTCGCGAGGCGGCGGCAATGAGGCGAACTACGTCATGCAGAAGTTTACGCGTGCGTGCATCGGCACCCACAGCGTAGACAACTGCGCCCGTACTTGACACGGCCCTACTGTCCTCGGTCTGATGGACACGGTTGGTTCAGGTTGCATGTCATGCTCCATCCCCGGTATGGAGGATGCGGGCTGCATTTTCCTCTTCGGCTATAACCCTGCCGATTCGCACCCCATCGTCGCAAGGCGTATCGTGCGAGCCAAAGAAAAGGGTTGCAAGATCATCGTCGCCGACCCGCGCCATATCGAAACCGCGCGTATCGCCGATCTCTACCTTCCGATCAAGAACGGTTGCAACGTCGCGTTCCTCAACGCCTTTGCCAACTGTCTGGTCAACGATGGCCTCTACGACAAGGAATTCGTCGCCGAGCACACGAACGGCTTTGACGAGTGGTGGGAGACCATCAAGAACTACACTCCCGAATCCGTACAGGACATCACGGGTGTCGAGCCCGCGTTGATCCACCAAGCTGCCGAGATGTACGCCACGGCGAAGCCCTCCGCCATCATTGGCTGGGGCATGGGCGTATGCCAGCAGAAGCAGAACCTGAAGACGGTGCACACCATCGCCTCCATCGCCTGCGTTGCCGGCCAGATCGGCAAACCCAATTCCGGCCTCGCGCCCGTGCGTGGTCAGAACAACGTCCAGGGCTCCTGCGATATGGGCATGCTGCCTAACCTGTACCCTGGCTACCAGAAAGTCACCGACCCCGCCGTGCGCGCCAAGTTTGCAAAGGCTTGGGGCGTGCCCGAGGAAAAGCTCCCGCTCGAGGAGGGCTACAAGCTCACCGACCTGGGCCACCTGGTCGACGAGGGCAAGGTGCACTGCTTCTACAACTACGGCGAGGACCCGGTGCAGACCGAGCCCGATTCGGCCGGTATGCGCAAGACGCTCTCCGAGCTGGATCTGTTCATTTGCCAGGACATCTTTATGACGCAGACGACCATGCTCGCCGACGTCATCCTGCCCGCTACCTCTTGGGGCGAGCACGAGGGTGTCTTTACCGCATCCGACCGTAGCTTCCAGCACTTTGACGCGGCTGTTCCGCCCAAGGGCGAGTGCCGCCACGACTGGGAGATCTTCGCGGACCTGTCCACGCGTATGGGCTATCCCATGCACTACGACAACACCGAGCAGATCTGGAACGAGTGCATTAGCCTGTGCCCCAACTTTGTGGGCGCGACCTACGAGAAGATGGCTCCCGAGGGCGGTTACGCCCAGTGGCCGGTCAAGAGCACCGATGTGAACGACCACGGTACGCCCGACATGTTCGCTGGTGGCAAGTTCACCACCAAGGACGGCCGCGCCAACCTGATGGCGCACGACTGGGAGGCGCCCTCCGAGCTTCCCGACGATGAGTACCCGCTCATCCTGTGCACC
>CABSNA010000355.1 GCA_902478865.1 uncultured Collinsella sp. | reverse complement strand
CTTGCGGAATGAGCGGACGGCGCTGGGCCACGCTCATGCCAACAATGACCAGCATGCCGGCAAGGGTGAAGCGCAAACCCGCGAAGAGCAGCTGCGAGGCGTTATCGTGCGCTGGGATACCAAAGAGTGCGTAGCCGATTTTGATGCAGGGGAAAGCCGACCCCCAGAGCGCGCAACAAACAAGGCAGCCCAGGATGAGTCCGGGCAGGGTGGCGAGATACGGCTTGCGGCTTTCCATGGTGTCCTTCCTGTATGCGCGAAGCAAAAAAGAACCCGCCACCGGGTGTGCCGGTGGCGGGTGTTGTTACCCGAGGGGATTGTACCCGATGGGAAAGCTTTAAGCGAAGTAGGCTACGCCGCTCTCAAAGATCGGCATGAACTTGTCGCCGGGGACATGCTCGGGCACGTTGCGGTACAGGTTGTCGCCGCGACGCTCGGCATGGCCCATCTTGCCCAGGACGCGGCCGTCGGGGCTCGTGATGCCCTCGATGGCAAGTGCGGAGCCGTTGGGGTTGATGGAAAGGTCCATGCTCGGCTTGCCGTCCTCGCCCACGTACTGCGTGGCGACCTGGCCGTTGGCGATCAGCTGGGCGAGCACCTCGTCGTTGGCGACAAAGCGGCCCTCGCCGTGGCTGATGGCGACGGTGTAGGGGTCGTCGAGGCTGCACTGCGACAGCCACGGGGACAGGTTGGACGAGATGCGGGTGCGCACCAGGCGGCTCTGATGGCGACCGATGGTGTTGAACGTCAGCGTGGGCGCATCGGGCGTGGCGTCGACGATGTCGCCGTAGGGCACCAGGCCGAGCTTGACCAGAGCCTGGAAGCCGTTGCAGATGCCCAGCATCAGGCCGTCGCGGGCCTTGAGCAGGTCGCGGACTGCCTCGGTGACCTCGGGAGCGCGGAAGAACGCCGTGATGAACTTGGCGGAGCCATCGGGCTCGTCACCGCCCGAGAAGCCACCGGGGATCATGACGATCTGGCTTGCACGGATGCGGCGGGCGAGCTCGTGGGTGCTCTCGGCGACGGCCTCGGGCGTGAGGTTGTTGATCACGAAGGTGTCGGCCTCGGCACCGGCGGCACGGAAGGCGCGGGCGCTGTCGTACTCGCAGTTGTTGCCGGGGAACACGGGGATGATTACGCGCGGGCGGGCGATCTTGGCGCCGCCGTACACGTGGATATCCTTGGCGCGGAAGTCGATGGTCTCGACCTCGGCGGTCTCGCCGGTGCTGCGGTAGGCGAAGACGCCCTCGATGCCGCTCTCCCAGGCCTCCTGGAGCTCAGCGAGCTCGATGACTTCGGAGCCGGTGTCGATGACATAGCCCTCGACGGTGGTACCCAGGGGCTCGACGACAACGCCGTCGGCGACCTCGGGCAGCTCGGCGTCCTCGGCGAGCTCGACGATAAAGCTGCCGTAGAGCGGGGTGAAGAGGCTCTCCACGTCCACGTCCTCGGCAAGCTCGATGCCGATCTGGTTGCCGACGCACATCTTAAAGAGGCTCTCGGCGCCGCAGCCGTAGCCGGGCGTGGAGACGGCCAGGGCGTCGCCG
>CABSNA010000354.1 GCA_902478865.1 uncultured Collinsella sp. | reverse complement strand
CGATCGGTGTCGACGATGGGCTCGTGACCTGCAAAATTACGGTTACCTACGGCGATTGGTCGGCGGATCTCTTTAGCCTGGGCGCTCCGGGCAGCCCCTTCGAAGAGCAGCGCCCCGGTGTGCCGCCCCGCGACGAGGTGGCGGAGTTTCGCGTTATGGATACGGCGGCCCTGTACTTCGATTTCTACGAGGGCGGTCTGGCGTTTGAGGAGCGCGATGACGCCCGCTTGTTCTGCCTGCTGACCGAGGGCCTGTCCGCCCTGTCCGAACTGGGTGAGGTCATGCTCAGCGACCGTCTGCGCCAGATCTCGGTCCGCCCCGCGCCCAAGCTCTCGGTTCGTGCGACCGTTAAGAGCAATCTGCTCGATGTCGAGCTGGGCGCGAGCGGGCTTTCGGCCGCGGACCTTGCCGTCTATCTCGATTCGTACAAGCGCCATCAAACGTTTGCGCGCCTTACGTCCGGCGACATCATTCGCCTGGACGAGGGGGCGCGCGCCGCGTTTGGCCTTGCCGAGGACCTGGGTGTCGATGCCGTCGACCTGCTCGACGGCGTGTCGCTTCCCGCGTCGAGCACCCTGTTCGTCGACAGCATGCTCGCACGCACGCCGGCGCTCGAGGCCGATCGCGACGCTGCGTTCCGCCGTACCGTCGAGCGCCTGGACACGCTCGGCAAGATGGACTTTACGGTGCCGGCATCGCTCAAGGCAACGATGCGCGGCTACCAGGTCGACGGATACCAGTGGCTCGGCTCGCTCGAACACCTGGGCCTTGGCGGCATCTTGGCCGACGACATGGGCCTGGGCAAAACGCTCCAGATGATTGCGCATATTCTGGCGCGCGTGGAGGCGGGGGACACCAAGCCCACGCTCGTGGTATGCCCGGCCTCACTCGTGTACAACTGGACTGCCGAGCTGGAGCGCTTTGCCCCGTCGCTCGATGTGTGCGCCATTGTGGGCGCCAAGGCTCAACGCCGCGTGCAGATCGCCGGCGTGGCCGAGCATAGCGTGGTCGTGACGTCGTATGACCTTATGCGGCGCGATATCGACGAGTACGTCGAGCAGGATTTTGCCCGCGTGGTGCTCGATGAGGCACAGTACATTAAAAATCCGCTCACGCAGGTGGCGCGCGCCGCCAAGCGCCTGCCTGCCGGCGTGCGCTTTGCCCTGACGGGCACGCCCATCGAAAACCGCCTGTCCGAGCTCTGGAGCATCTTCGACTTTTTGATGCCGGGCCTTTTGGGGACGCGCGAGTCGTTTGCCAAGCGCTTTGAGAGCCCCGTCGAGCATGCCGAGGGCGATAGCGCCGCTCGCCTGCAGGCGCTCGTGTCGCCGTTTGTGCTGCGCCGTGTTAAGGAAGACGTGGTGGCCGACCTGCCCGAGAAGATCGAAGACACCGTCATGGCGCAGCTTACCGGCGAGCAGCGCAAGCTCTACCTGGCCAACCAGGACCGCATCGCCCAGCAGGTGCAGCACCGCGAGGCTGGGGAGTTTAAGAAGGACAAACTCAAGGTGCTCGCCGAGCTCACCAAGCTGCGCCAGATCTGCTGCGACCCGCGTC
>CABSNA010000353.1 GCA_902478865.1 uncultured Collinsella sp. | reverse complement strand
AACCCTCGTGTGCTCTTCTTAAATCATGCATTGTAGCAGTCAAAGTGCGTTAAGATACTTCCCCAGTATTGGGCGCCCAAGGTTGGGCTGGGTCCTACGAGGCCTGCAGCCGACCGGTCGCATGGAAAAAGGAGAAACATGGCTACGTTCTTTCCCGGTGAGTCCCACACGTTTTCGGAGTATCTGCTGGTCCCTGGTTACTCGTCCTCGCAGTGCATCCCCAACAACGTCTCTCTTAAGACGCCGCTGACCCGCTTTAAGCGCGGTGAGAAGCCGGCAATCACCCTGAACATCCCCATGGTTTCCGCCATCATGCAGTCCGTCTCGGGCGTCGACATGGGTGTCGCGCTCGCTACCGAGGGTGGCCTGTCCTTCATTTACGGTTCCCAGAGCGCCGAGTCCGAGGCCGCTATGGTCAAGGCCGTCAAGGATCACAAGGCCGGCTTCGTTCAGTCCGATTCCACGCTGACCCCCGATATGACCATGGAACAGGTCATCGAGCTCAAGGAGAAGACCGGTCACTCCACCATGCCGGTTACCGACGACGGCACTCCCAAGGGCAAGCTCCTGGGCATCGTCACCAGCCGTGACTATCGCCCCAGTCGCGATGACCACCAGACGAAGGTCTCCGAGTTCATGACCCCGCGTGAGCAGCTCATCGTGGGCGACAAGAACATTAGCCTCAAGGTTGCCAACGACGTCATCTGGGACAACAAGCTCAACGCCCTGCCCATCGTCGACGACAATGATCACCTCATGGGTATTGTCTTCCGCAAGGACTACGACAGCCACAAGACCAACCCCAACGAGCTGCTCGATAACGACAAGCGCTACATGGTCGGCGCCGGTATCAACACCCGCGACTATGCCGAGCGCGTGCCGCTGCTCATCGAGGCCGGTGCCGATGTCCTGTGCATCGACTCTTCCGAGGGCTTCAGCGAGTGGCAGAAGCGCACCATCGAGTGGATCCGCGCCAACTACGGCGAGGACGTCAAGGTCGGTGCCGGTAACGTCGTCGACGCCGAGGGCTTCCGCTTCCTGGCCGACTGCGGTGCCGACTTCATCAAGGTCGGTATCGGCGGCGGTTCCATCTGCATTACCCGTGAGACCAAGGGTATCGGCCGTGGCCAGGCCACCGCGCTGATCGACGTCTGCCGCGCTCGCGACGAGTACTACGAGGAGACCGGCGTCTACGTGCCCGTGTGCTCCGACGGCGGTATCGTCTACGACTACCACATGACGCTCGCCCTGGCCATGGGTGCCGACTTTATGATGCTGGGTCGCTACTTCGCTCGCTTCGACGAGAGCCCGACCGAGCGCGTCAACGTCAACGGTCAGTACATGAAGGAGTACTGGGGCGAGGGTTCTGCGCGCGCCCGCAACTGGCAGCGCTACGACCTGGGCGGCGCCGCGAAGCTCAGCTTCGTCGAGGGCGTCGACTCCTACGTTCCCTATGCGGGTTCCCTCAAGGACGGCGTGGGCGGCACGCTCTACAAGGTCAAGTCCACGATGTGCAACTGCGGTGCCCTCTCGATCCCCGAGCTCCAGGAAAAGGCACGC
>CABSNA010000352.1 GCA_902478865.1 uncultured Collinsella sp. | reverse complement strand
TGAGCCTATCTTCCGCAAGCATCGCTTACTCCTCCTCGGGGTACACGACTCCCCAATCGGCGCGAAGCTTGGTCATAAGCTCCATAACATCAGAAGCATAATCCAGAAGCTCGCGCTTGGAGTCGTCGCCGGCAACGGCCTTCTCAAGATCGGCCATCTCATAACACAGGGCGTAAGCCTCGGTGCCTGCGTGGACCTCCTCGCGGTGGCCGTCCGCAGTCCACACGATGGTCGCGTGATCGGCACGCGGATATTCGTTGACCTCGATGTAGCACTTGTCAAAGCTGATGACCGAGCGCTTGGGCTGCTTGGAGTGAAGCGTAAGGCTCACGACGCCCAGCTGCTGCTCGGCATTGCGGCAGACGATGCCGCCCGCAACATCGACTCCAGTCTCGCAGGTGTTGCCTAGAGACACGACCTCGGCGGGCTGGCTCGCCATAAACAGGCGCATGACGGACAGGGCATACACACCAATATCGAGCATGGCACCGCCGGCAAGGTTGCGATTGTAGAAACGGTTGGTCAGGTCGCCGTACTCCTTGTAGCTACCAAAGTTGAGCTGAGCGAGGTTCATGCGGCCGAACTCGCCGACATCCATGCGGCGACGCAGCTCTTGATACAAGGGCATGTGGAGCACCGTGGTAGCGTCCATAAGGACCACGTTGTGCTCGGCGGCAATGGCACGGGCCTCATCGAGTTCAGCGGAATTGAGGGTAATGGCCTTCTCGCAGAGCACGTGCTTGCCGGCTGCCAGGGCAGCGCGCAGATAGGTGATATGAGTGTTGTGCGGGGTAGTGATGTAGACGGCGTCGATGCCAGGATCGGCGTAGAGGTCCTCAACCGTGTCGTAGACCTTCTCGATGCCATACTGCTCGGCAAAAGCCTGAGCCTTGGACGGCGTACGGTTGGCGACGCCCGCAAGCTTGCGACCGGCAAGAGCAAGGGACTGAGCCATCTGGCTGGCGATAACGCCGCAACCGATGACGGCCCAATGGAGCTCGGGAGCCGTAAAAATATCGTCGGGGAACGGCTTGTCCTGGACCGAAGCGAACGCTGCTTTGGCGGCTGCCGCGGCGTCGAGCGGAGCCTGCTTGGAATCTGCCATTATGTGCCTCCTGTGTCATAGAACGCCTTGCTTTCTGACAGCTCTATATTCGCACAAACACGCGCTTCTGTGCGCGTTTTTGCGTATCTCACCGCTAAACGGTCATTTTTATCCCGTAAACGGCGCATCTATACGCATATTCACGCAATCCCACGCACGTAAATGCGCACAAATGCGAACCGGTCATTGCTCAGAGACAGGGGCTTATGCTTAGAACTCAAAAGACAGGATGATCCGCTTCGCCTCGTCGCTCATGGCGCGCTGCAGCTCTAAGGACCGTCCCAAACTGCCGACAGAAAAGGAACGTTCCAAACTGCAGACAGAAAAAGAACGTCCCCAGGCGCCGGCATTTCAAGAGCACTCATTTAAGTCTGTCCCCAATGAGTGGGAGTAATCAGAGACCCTTTGCGAGGGAGGCCGGACGTGGCCTTCCTCGTTTTTATTCATGGACTTTAGTCCGTG
>CABSNA010000351.1 GCA_902478865.1 uncultured Collinsella sp. | reverse complement strand
ACCAAAGGTGTCGCGAATCTTAACGATGTTCTCCATGAGCTCGGCGGTCTCGGACGGGTTCATGCCTGCGGCAGGCTCGTCGAGCAGCAGCAGTTTGGGGTTGGTGGCAAGCGCGCGGACGATCTCCAGACGACGCTGAGCGCCGTAAGGCAGCGATCCGGCCTGCTCGTTTGCCAGATGCTCCATATCAAAGATGGACAGCAGCTCCATGGCGCGTTCGTGAGCAGCCTTCTCGTGCTTCCAGTACGTCGGCAGGCGCAGCACGCCCTCAAAACCGGAGTAGCGCTCCTGATTGTGCAGACCGACCTTGACGTTGTCCTCCACCGTCATGGTGTTGAACAGGCGAATGTTCTGGAATGTACGGGCAATACCCATGCGGTTGACCTGATAGACCGACTTGCCCGAGGTGTCCTCACCGTCGAGTAGGATGGTGCCGTGCGTGGGCTGATACACCTTGGTGAGCAGGTTGAAGACCGTGGTCTTACCGGCACCGTTGGGGCCGATCAGACCGGCGATCTCGGTCTTGCCGATAGTCAGGCTAAAGTCGTCGACTGCCTTAAGGCCACCGAACTCAATGCCCAGGTGGATGCACTCGAGTGCCGGGCGCTGACCCAGGTCGCGGTCGGGAACGATGGCGCCAGAAGGATACGGGACCATCTTGCCCTTGTTGAACTCAAACTTACTGGGCATCGGCTGCCACCTCCTTCTTGGAAGCAAAGCGGTCCTTAATGCGTGCGAAGAACGCCTTGAGCTGTGGGTTGTTGGTAAAGACCATGACCAGAATCAACACGATGGCGTAGATGAGCATGCGGTAGTCCGAGAACTGACGGAGCAGCTCGGGGAGCACCGTGAGCAGCGCCGCGGCGATAACGGAGCCGCGCATGTTGCCCAGGCCGCCCAGGACCACGAACACCAGAATGAGGATGGACGTATTGAAGTCGAACTTAGTGGCGGAAAGCTGCGAGAAGTTACCGCCGAACAGGGCTCCGGCAGCACCGGCGAGGGCAGCGGAAACCACGAAGGCGATCATGCGGTACTCGGTGACGGAGATGCCTACGGACTCGGCTGCAATCTTGTTATCGCGCACGGCCATAATGGCACGGCCGGTACGGCTGCGAACCAGGTTGAGCACAATCACGAGTGCGACCATGACCAGGATGGCACCGGCGAGGAAGGTCGAGTACGTCGACACGCCCGAGGCGCCCTGGGCGCCCTTGATGATGGCGGTGCCGTCCTCGAGCAGGTGCAGGTCGTCGATCGTAGAGTTGCCCGTGATGTTAAAGATCACGTGCAGGCCGCGGGAGTCGACGCCCACAATGAGGCAGGTGACGATCTCTTTGATGATCTCGCCAAAAGCCAGGGTCACGATAGCCAGATAGTCGCCGCTCAGGCGCAGGACCGGGATGCCAATCAAGAAGCCCAGGATAGCGGCAGCGATGGCGCCGACCACGATGCTGATGACAAGACGTATTGGATCGGAGGGAACGGCGCTCTCGAGGGCGACCGCAGTAACGATGCCCGTATAGGCGCCGACGCTCATAAAGCCCGCGTGGCCCAGCGACAAGTCGCCCGCGATGCCGACGA
>CABSNA010000350.1 GCA_902478865.1 uncultured Collinsella sp. | reverse complement strand
GAAAGGAATGTGTCAGATGTACGAGATCGACCTTAACCTCCCTAAGCAGATCGTCGCTGACGTCCTGTCCAACCACGAGATCCACAGCGTCGCCTTCGTCGGCTGCGGCGCTTCCATGTCCGACCTTTACCCCGCCAAGTACTTCCTGGCCAACAACACGGACAAGCTGAACGTTCAGATCTTCACCGCTAACGAGTTCAACTACGACACGCCTTCCTGGGTCAACGAGCACACCTTCGTGATCACCTGCTCCCTCGGTGGCTCCACGCCCGAGACCGTCGAGGCCAACAAGACCGCCAAGAAGCACAACTGCCCGGTCGTCTCCCTCACCAACAAGGCTGGCTCCGCTCTGACCGTCGACGCCGACCATGTCATCGTTCACGGCTTCCACGCCAACTACGCTGCCAAGTGCGAGAAGCCCGGCTATGCCATCGCTCTTGCTGTCGAGATCCTTCAGCAGACCGAGGGCTATGACCACTACGAGGACATGATCACCGGCCTCACCAACATCTTCGATCTCTGCGAGAACGCCGCTCAGCACTGCAAGAAGCTCGCCAAGAAGTTCGCCGAGGACTTCAAGGACGACAAGATGATCTACTTCATGGCTTCCGGTGCCTCCGAGAAGATGGCTTATTCTCACGCCGCCTTCCTGTTCACCGAGATGCAGTGGATCGACGCCGCCGCCTACAACACCGGCGAGTACTTCCACGGCCCGTTCGAGGTTTCCACCGAGGGTAAGCCCTACGTCTTCTTCATGTCCGATGGCGCTACCCGTCCGATGGACGCACGCGCCCTCACCTTCCTTGAGCGCATGGGCGCCAAGGTCGCTCTGATCGACTCCAAGGACTACGGCCTGGCTGACGCCGTGCCCGCGAGCGTCATCACCTACTTCAACCCGCTGCTGCACCTCGCCGTTATGCGCGAGTACGGCAACCAGATCGCCGAGGCCCGTCAGCACCCGCTGACCATGCGTCGCTACATGTGGAAGCTTTCCTACTAATCACAAGTAAGTAGACCTTACGGGTTGATTGAGAGGGGATGGGGTTTGCGCCCCGTCCCCTTTTTGCTCTGGGGAGAGCGTGTCTGTCGCGTCGCAAAGCCCCAGATAAAACCTACCAAAATAAACCTGTCCCTTTTTGGCAGGTGGGAGGAGATGCGTATGATCAAGGCAGTGCTGTTTGACATGGACGGCGTGCTGGTCGATACCGAGTGGTTCTACAACCGCCGCCGCGTGGCGTTTATGGAAGAGAAGGGGTTCCACTTTGATGAGATTCCCGATCTTTCGGGGTCTAACGAGCCTGCCATTTGGGAGGCGCTGGTGCCCAACGATGTTGAGCTGCGCGAGCGTCTGCGCGTGGAGTACAAGCAGGTCTACAGCCCGGTCCACCCCGTTCCGTATGCCGAGCTGCTTAACGAGCAGACGGAGCCGGTGATGCGTGAGCTGCACGAGCGCGGCGTGAAGTGCGCCATCGCAAGCTCGTCCTATCGCGAGCTGATCGACGAGCTGGTGGAGATT
The DNA here is from genome assembly GCA_902478865.1 of uncultured Collinsella sp. Classification (GTDB taxonomy): domain Bacteria; phylum Actinomycetota; class Coriobacteriia; order Coriobacteriales; family Coriobacteriaceae; genus Collinsella. The sequence goes on along the minus strand of CABSNA010000350.1, from coordinate 74 downwards.
GCCGGTATCGCCGACGTGCTGGACTACACCATCAGCGGTCACGAGTGCAGTGCGTTTAAGCCCGACCCCGAGAT
>CABSNA010000349.1 GCA_902478865.1 uncultured Collinsella sp. | reverse complement strand
AAGGCAACTCCCGCCTTATACGCCGCCGAAAGCATATTGCGACGCGCACGCATGTCGTCGCCATGCTCATAGGCCTCGAGCAAATTGTCGTGGATGAGCTGCACCGCCTGTCGTGCCATCTTGCGCGTATAGGGCGTGGTGCTTCGCCCGATAAAGGCCTCGACGGCATGCGTCAGGGCGTCCATACCCGTCTGCCCCGTAATGGAGGCGGGCAGACCGCGCGTAAACTCGGGGTCGTGCACCGCAAAGCGCGGAATAAGCACAAAGTCGTTAATGGGGTACTTGTAGTGCGTCTCGTCATCGGTAATTACCGCCGCAAGTGTGACCTCGCTTCCCGTGCCTGCCGTGGTGGGGACGGCGATGAGCAGCGGCAGGCGACGATGAATCCGCAGCAGGCCGCGCATCTTGTTGATGGGCTTGTTTGGCTGCGCAATGCGTGCGCCTACGCCCTTGGCGCAGTCCATGGCTGATCCTCCGCCAAAGCCGATAATGGCCCGGCAGGCACTCTCTCGATACAGGAACGCCGCTTCCTCCACGTTTGAAACCGTGGGGTTTGTACGCGTTTCGGCATAGACCGTAACGCCAATCCCCCTGGATGCGAGCGCCGCCTCGAGCGGTGCCGTGAGCCCCAGACGGGCAATGCCGGGATCCGTCACGATAAGGACCTTCTGGATCGAGCGCTTTTGAAGCACCGCGGGCACATCCTCGGCATGCTCTAAAATGCGCGGCTCGGTATAGGGCAGGATCGGCAATGCAATGCGAAAAACCGTCTGATATGTTCGGCACCAGGCACGACGGGCTAGATGCATAAAGGAAACTCCTTCATTTGTTGATAGGTCAACATTTGCTCGCCCGATTGTACTCAGCAAAGATCGCAGACGGCCTCCCAATCGTTAATCAATCAACATCTTCATATCTCGAAATTGTTTTATTAAAAATCATTCCTAATAGGCTTCACATTTGGTTGCATTTATGGATAATAGAACTCGTCAAGACGCACGTCCGGAGAGGGCCCTTACGGGACCGGACGAGCGCACAATCGCCATCGATCGAAAGGATCGAATCATGAAGTTTGTTTGCCCCGTTTGCGGTTATGTGGAAGAGTTCGACGGCGACCAGCTGCCCGAGGACTTCAAGTGCCCCCAGTGCGGCGTTCCCGGTTCTCGCTTCCTGAAGCAGGAGGAGGGTCAGCTCGAGTGGGCTGCCGAGCACGTCGTGGGCGTCGCCAAGATGGAGGGCGTCTCCGAGGACATCGTTGCCGACCTGCGCGCCAACTTTGAGGGCGAGTGCTCCGAGGTCGGTATGTACCTGGCCATGGCGCGCGTCGCTCATCGCGAGGGCTATCCCGAGATCGGCCTGTACTGGGAGAAGGCTGCCCACGAGGAGGCCGAGCACGCTGCCAAGTTCGCTGAGCTCCTGGGCGAGGTCGTGACCGACTCCACCAAGAAGAACCTCGAGATGCGCGTTGAGGCCGAGAACGGTGCCACCGCCGGCAAGACCGATCTTGCCAAGCGTGCCAAGGCCGCTGGCCTTGATGCCATCCACGACACCTGTCTCTTATACACATCTCCGAGCCCACGAGACGCTCATGAATCTC
>CABSNA010000348.1 GCA_902478865.1 uncultured Collinsella sp. | reverse complement strand
CTCGGTCACGGTCTCGTTGGTCGCATCAAAGTACACTTCGCCGTCCACACGGGCGCCGTAGAGCCAAAACGGCACGTAAACGCCTTGGACCTCGTCGATATGGTTGCCGGTGACAAAGCTCTTGGGAAGCAAGATCTTGCCCTTGTAGTGTTCCTTGAGTGCGGCCATAACGTCACCGCGCCCGAGCTTAAACGGGATCACCAGGTCGGGTGAGAAGTCGCCCGAGAGCTGGCCGGGTGCCACGGCGGAGTTGCCACAGTACGGGCAGGTGGTGACGGCGACGGTGCCGTCGGATACGAGCTCGGCGCCGCATGACGAGCAGATGTAGCTGGCGTTTTGGGCCAGCTCCTGCACGGCGTCGTCGGCAGCAGGTTTGGGAGCCGCGGCTGCGGCATCAGCTTTGGCATCTGCCTTGTCCTGGCGCTCGCGATAGAGGGCCTCGACTTCTTCGACTTCAAAGCGCGAGTCACAGTAGTCGCAGACGAGCTTTTGCTCGGCACTGGCAAAGTGAAGGGGGCCGCCACACGCGGGGCACTGATAGTTGACGCTCTCGAAGGCCATGATCGGTCCTTTCGCCGCCGGAGGCTATGCGCCGATGGCGCCGCCGCAGTATTCGCAGCGCCCACTGGCATCGGGAATGGTGGTGGCTCCGCAGAAGGGGCAGGTCACCGCGGTCTTGGGGGCCTTGGCGGCCACGACGCTGTCGCGCGTCTCCTGGCGCAGCTGCGCCAGCGCATCGCGGACTTCGGTTGCCTGGCGCTTGGCCTCGCGATATTCGATGGAGCCGCGCTGATCGATGGTGGAGTCGTTCACGCGCAGGTTGATCTCGGTAAAGTACGGCGTGTTGACGTGGATGGTCAGATTAAAGTCATAATCCAGGTCGTAGCGCGGCGGGTTGTAGCTCTCGCGCTCGCCGTCCTTGGTCTCGCGATAGATCTCGGTGCGCTGCTCGTCGATATCCATATCGCAGCCGAGTACCTGAGAGAACTCGATGATGTCGGGATTGGCGTCGCGCCAGCGGCTCTGCGAAGTGATGATCAGCAGGCCCGCGTCCTCATCGAGCATAATATTGGTGCGCCCGGCAGAAAGCGTGCGCGTAGGGTTGAATGAGGCCAGGCGTTCGGCATTGGCCTCGCGGTAGGCGAGTTGCTCGCGGATATCGTCCGCGGTGCTGGAGCGATAGCCGTGGAAGTAGGGGGAGAGCTTGCCGGCGCACTCTTTGCACAGGTAGCCTTCATTGATTTTTGTCTTACCTAGAAGTCCCAGCTCGGTACCGCAAATCGCGCACTCTTTCTTCTCGAACATCTTGTCAAAGAAGCCCATGGCTGCCTCCCATCAACAGGTAGCGTGTGTCACTTTTGATGATGGGGGAGTGCGCGATCCTTCGCGATACCCAGACGGCTAAAGGAGTCTCCACAACTGGGACACATGGCCCATTTTTCATCCGACACATAGGGACACTCCTTGCTGCGGGTAGTCATTGGGCACTCATTGGGGACGTACTTAAATGAGTGGTAGTTGGAGACACTCCTTGCCGAGCTTGAGGCCGCGCGTGTCCCTTCTGGTCCATGAGGCTCAAACTGTCTCTTATACACATCTC
>CABSNA010000347.1 GCA_902478865.1 uncultured Collinsella sp. | reverse complement strand
CCTTTGCGGCGGTTTTGACGTTTGCGCAGATAAAACCTGCCAAAATAAACCTGTCCCTTTTTGGCAGGTTTTAGCTTAGCAGCATGCGGTCGTTGGCGAGCTCGCCGCCCGAGACCTCCTCGAACTTCTGCAGCAGGTCGGCTACGGTGAGCGACTTCTTCTCGTCGCCGGCCACGTCGTAGATCACATGGCCCTCGTGCATCATGATCAGACGGTTGCCCAGACGGATAGCGTCATTCATGTTGTGCGTAACCATGAGCGTGGTCAGATGGTTTTCGTCGACAATCTCCTCGGTCAGGTTGAGCACCTTAGAGGCCGTCTTGGGGTCGAGGGCCGCCGTGTGCTCGTCGAGCAGCAGCAGGCGCGGCTTGGTGAGCGTGGCCATCAGCAGGGTGAGTGCCTGGCGCTGGCCGCCCGAGAGCAGGCCGACCTTGGCGTTGAGGCGCGTGTCCAGACCGAGGTCCAGGCGCTTGAGCAGCTCAACGTACTCGTCCTTCTCGGCCTTGGTGACGCCCCACGAAAGACCGCGACGCTGGCCGCGGCGCTTGGCGAGGGCCAGGTTCTCGGCAATTTGCATGTCGGCTGCGGTGCCGCGCATGGGGTCCTGGAACACACGGCCCAGGTACTTGGCGCGCTGCGACTCGCTCAGACGCGAGATGTCGGTGCCGTCGAGCTCAATAACACCCGAATCAAGCGGATACACGCCGGCGATCATATTGAGCAGCGTGGACTTGCCGGCGCCGTTGCCGCCGATCACGGTCACAAAGTCGCCGTCGTTAAGGGTAAGGTCGACGCCGGTGAGTGCGCGCTTCTCGGTGACGGTGCCCTTGTTAAAGGTCTTTTTGACGTGCGAGAGCTTAAGCATTTGCCTCATCTCCCTTCGTGTAGGAGCTGCGGAGCTTATAGCGCTCCCAAACCACGGGCACGCACAGGGCCACGGCGACGATCACGGCGGAGAGCAGCTTCATGTCGTTGGCGTCCATGCCCAGCTGCAGCACGATGGCGCGGATAAGGAAGTACACCACGGAGCCAAAGACGGCGGAGGCAAGACGGACGCTAAACTGCGTGAGACCGCCGGGCAGCAGGCGACCGAGCACCTCGCCGATGACGATGGCGGCAAGACCGATAACGATGGCGCCGGTGCCCATGCCAATGTCGGCATACTTCTGGCTCTGGCAGATGAGCGCACCCGAAAGGCCAATGAGGGCGTTGGAGAGCACGAGGGCGATCATTTTGGTGGTGTTGGTGTTAACGCCCAGGGCGCGGATCATGTACTCGTTGTTGCCGGTGGCACGCAGCGCCGAGCCGATCTCGGTGCCAAAGAACCAGTACAGGATGGCGACGATGGCCACGGCCAGCACAATGCCTAGGATAATGGCAACAGTGGACTGCGGCAGGCCCGTCATGTTGCTGACGGATGAGAAGATAGTGCCCTTGGCAAGGATGGGCGTGTTGGACTTGCCCATGATGCGCAGGTTGATGGACCACAGACTGATCTGCGTAAGGATTCCGGCGAGGATTGCGGGAATCTCAAAGACGGTGGTCAAGATGCCCGTGACGGCGCCCGCGATGGCGCCGGCGCACATGCCGGCCAGCACGGCGA
>CABSNA010000346.1 GCA_902478865.1 uncultured Collinsella sp. | reverse complement strand
GGAGCGGCCCGATGCTTTGCTCGCCGCAAGTTCCGCACGCAAAGGACAGCACTTAATGTGCTGTCCGTCTTGCGCAGGACTGTTCGCAGCGGAGAGCAAAGCATCGGGACGCGCCCCCAAGTTAGACCTACGAGAAGTCTGCAACCTGAGCAGTCAGCGCCGCCAGGATCTCCTTGAGCTCAGCTGCACGGTCCCTCTTCTTCTGGACCACCGCGGGCGCGGCCTTGGCCACAAAGCCCTCGTTGGCGAGCGTCTTCTCGCAGCCGGCGAGCTCCTTCTGGGCCGCGGCGATCTCCTTCTCCAGGCGCGCCTTCTCGGCCGAAAGGTCAACCTTGCCCTCGAGCACCACAAAGACCTCGACGCCGCTGTCGACCACGGCGATGCTCGCGGCCGGCTTCTCAACGTCGGTACCCATGACCAGCGAGGCGGTGTTGGCCAGCGGCTCGATGGTCGAGCGCAGGCTCTCGAGCTTCTCGATGTCCTCGGCACCGGCGCGCACGACCACGTCGAGCTCGGCCTTAGGACTCAAGCGATAACGCGAGCGCGTGGCGCGGGCGGCAGACACGACGGTGCGGCACAGCTCAAACGCGCGCTCGGCATCCTCGTCGACATACTTGACGTAGTCGGCGGGCTCGGGCCACTTGGCGATCATGAGTGCCTCGGCGCGATCCACGTTGCCCTCGGCGTCCAGGTCGAGCACGCTCGCCGGCATGTTGTCCCAGATCTCCTCGGTGACAAACGGCATGAGCGGGTGCATCAGGCGAATGGAGGTGTCGAGCACAAAGATCAGGTTGCGCTGAGCCTGCAGACGGCCCTCGCCCTTCAGGCGGGCCTTGGTGACCTCGACGTACCAGTCGCAGACCTCGTTCCAGAAGAACTGCTGCACGCCGCGAGCCATGTCGCCAAAGGTGTAGTTCTCAATACCCTCGGTGACCATCTTCACGGCCTTGGCCAGGCGGCTGAACATCCAAGCGTCGGCCGGCGTCTCCACGACGGGCTCGCCGGGCGTGTAGCCCTCCATGTTCATAAGCAGGAAGCGGCTGGCGTTCCAGATCTTGGTCACAAAGCTCTTGGCCTGGTCGGTGCGCGGGCTGTCGATGAGTTTCTTGGTCTTCTTGTCGATGTTCGCGTCGAACTTGACGTCCTGGTTGTTGGTGCACAGCGTCAGCAGGTTGTAACGCATGGCGTCGGCGCCGTACATGCCAATGAGGTCCATCGGGTCAACGCCGTTGCCCTTGGACTTGGACATGCGGCTGCCGTCCTTGGCAAGAATCGTCGGGTAGATGACGACGTCCTTAAACGGAACCTCGTCCAAGAAATACAGCGAGCTCATGACCATGCGGGCGACCCACAGCGCGATGATGTCGCGCGCGGTGACGAGCGCCGTCGTGGGGTGATGGCCCTCGAGCAGCTCCGGCTTTTGCGGCCAGCCCTGCGTGGCGAAGGTCCACAGCTGCGAGCTGAACCAGGTGTCCAGCACGTTCTCGTCCTGATGCACGTGATGGCCGCCGCACTTGGGGCACACGTCGGTGTCCTCGGTAAGGGCGTCCTCCCAGCCACAGTCCTCGCAGTAGAACACGGGGATGCGGCTGTCTCTTATACACATCTCCGAG
>CABSNA010000345.1 GCA_902478865.1 uncultured Collinsella sp. | reverse complement strand
GTCAACACCGGTATTACCACGGGCGACATCGACTATATTTTACGCAACGGCCTGTACATGCTTATCGCGACCGGCATGGCCAGCGGCGGCACGGTGTTGGGCTGCTATCTTTCGGCGCGCCTGGCCGCCAACGTGGCCTGCGATATCCGCAATGCCGTGTACGACAAGTCGCTCGAGCTGTCCGCCAGCGACTTTGAGCGCTTTGGCACGGGTTCGATGATCACACGCTCGCTCAACGACATCAACGTGATTCAGCAAGCTGTCCTTCAGACGATTCAGTTGGTGCTGCCGGTGCCGTTCTTGGCCGTGGCAGGCATCATTTTTGCTTGGTTCATCGATCCCGCCATGGGCACGCTGCTTGGTGTGGTCGTTGCGATCGTGCTGGTGGCGGCGGTCTTTACGGTGGCTAACGCCGCGCCGATCTTTATGCGCCTGCAGAGCTTTATCGACCGCATGAACGTGGTGCTGCGCGAGAACATCGTGGGCGTGCGCGTCATCCGCGCATTTAACAAGGAGCGCCACGAGGAGCAGCGCCTGGACGAGGTGTTTAGCGATTACGCGGCCAACGCCATCAAGGTCAACCACCTGTTTGTGGGTCTCGACAGTTCCAGCTTCTTTTTGATGAATATCGCCGAGGTGGCGGTGCTGTGGGTGGGCGGCAACCGCGCGGGCGTCCACGCCATGCAAATCGGCAGCATCTCGGCCGTGTTGGAATACGCGATCTTGATCCTGTTCTTTGTGATGATGGCGCAGATGGTGATTCTGACGCTTCCGCGCGCTGCGGCGTGCCTCAACCGCGCGCAACAGGTGCTCGAAATCGAGCCGAGCATCGTGGACGGCAAGGCAACGCTGGGCGACGGGGCGCCTGAGTCCGCAGATGGTGCCGACGCGGTTGCCGTGTTCGACCATATGTCGTTCCGTTTTGACGATGCCGACGAGGATACCCTGTGCGACCTGAGCTTTGCCTGTCGCCGTGGCCAGACCACGGCGATTGTAGGCTCGACGGGATCGGGCAAATCGACGGTGGCCAAGCTCTTGTTGCGTTTCCACGATGCCACGAAGGGCGCCATTCGCCTGAACGGCGTTGACCTGCGCGACCTTTCGCAAGGTGAGATTCGCGGGCATATCGCTTACGTGCCGCAGAAGGCGTGGCTGTTCTCGGGTACGGTGGCGAGCAACCTGCGCTTTGGCAACGAGGGCGCGACCGAGGCTGACATGCTCCATGCGCTGGAGGTTGCCCAGAGCACCTTTGTGCTCGATCAGCCCCAGGGGCTCGATACTCCGGTATCCCAGGGCGGCACGAACTTCTCGGGCGGTCAGCGCCAGCGCCTGGCGATCGCCCGCGCACTCATGAAGCATGCCGATCTATATATCTTCGATGACAGTTTTTCGGCCCTGGACTTTAAGACCGATGCCGCCCTGCGCCATGCGCTGCAGGACGAGACGCGCGATGCCGCGGTGCTCATCATCGCGCAACGTATCTCGACTATTTTGCATGCCGATCAGATCGTGGTGCTCAAAGACGGCGAGATCGTGGGCCTAGGCACGCACGACGAGCTCATGGAAACCTGCGAGGTGTACCGCGCTATCGCGGAATCGCAGATGAAGGGAGGTG
>CABSNA010000344.1 GCA_902478865.1 uncultured Collinsella sp. | reverse complement strand
TTGCCATCTGTGGCGGCTATCAGCTGCTCGGCCGTTCGTACTATATGGGCGAGGATCGCATCGAGGGTCTGGGGGTCATTGCCGCCGAAACCGCACGCGGCTCCGACCGCCTGATCGGCAACGTCGCCGTCAAGACCGACCTGGCACCCGAGCCCTTTGTCGGATTCGAGAACCACGGCGGCCGCACGCTTTTGGACGTCGATGCCACGCCGCTCGGAACGTCCGTCGTCACGGGCACCGGCAACAACGGCGACGATGGCTTTGAGGGTCTGATCTACAGGGGAGTCATCGGCACGTACCTGCACGGACCAGCGCTGCCCAAAAACCCCGAACTTGCCGACTGGCTCATCGCCCACGCCCTTGAGCGCCGTGGCGACGCACAGGCCGCCGCCCTGCTGCCGCTCAAACCCCTCGACGACACCTACGAGCACGCCGCCCACGACGCCGCGATGAAGCTCCTCCCCTAACGCCCCACCACCACAAAGGGGACAGGCACCTTTGTGGTGGTTTTCCAGTTTGCCAACGATATACGCGCCGACAAAAAAGTCTGCTATACTCTTTCCCGCTGTCCCCATCGTCTAGCGGCCAAGGACGCCACCCTTTCAAGGTGGATATCGCGGGTTCGAATCCCGCTGGGGGCACCATTTGAAATGCAAAGCCCGTTACCCTTGTGGTGACGGGCTTTTTTCTTCTCCAACGCCGGGATTCGAACCCGACAGGGTGCGGATCCCGGCAAATCGGCGGCAAAACGGACTCCAAAGCGTCCTTCGCAAACAAATAGCCGGGGCCCGCGCGATGCGGACCCCGGCTCAATACCGTGACGATATGTCAGCTACGCTCTACACGTAGAACAGGATGTCGTCGTAGGTCGGGACCGGCCAGTAGTCGGCGGCCACGATCTCCTCCATGGCATCCACAGCGCCGCGCAGCGTATCCATAGCGGGAACGACCTCGTGCGCGTACACGTTGGCCTGCTCCTGGCCATCGAGAGCCTCGGCCTTCTGATGTACGGCGTCGAGCGCCTTGATGGAGTCGTTGATGGCGGTGATACCGTTGCAGAGCTTGTTGAGCGTGTTCTGCTCGCACTGCATGGCGGCCTCAGCACCGGCGGCACGAATAGTCTCAAGGCCCTTAGCGACCTTGGTGGCATAGGCGGTAATGACCGGGCGATAGGTACGACGCGCCTCGCGAACCATCGTGGTAGCCTCGATGTTCATGAGCTTGTTGTACTTCTCGAGCTTGCAGTCATAGCGGCACTGAGCCTCGGCCTTGGTCAGGACGCCCGTCTCCTCAAAGAGCGCAATGGCCTTATCGGAAACAAAGGCGGGAAGAGCGTCGGCCGTGGTCTTGTTGTTGGCAAGGCCGCGCTTCTCGGCCTCGATGGGCCACTCGTCGGAGTAACCGTCGCCGGAGAACAGGATGCGCTGGTGATCGGTCAGCACCTTCTTGCAGTACTCGAGCGCGGCGTCCTGGAACTTATCCTCGGGCGTACCCTCGAGCGCATCGGCGAAGGACTTGAGCGACTTGGCAACGGCGGCATCGAGCACCAGGTTGGAGTCGGAAACGTTTTGCTCGGAGCCGCAGGCACGGAACTCGAACTTGTTGCCGGTGAAGGCGAACGGGG
>CABSNA010000343.1 GCA_902478865.1 uncultured Collinsella sp. | reverse complement strand
AGCCATCGTCGCCGTTGTTGCCGGTGCCCGTGACGACGGACGTTCCGAGCGGCGTTGCCTCCGCGTCGAGCAGGGTGCGACCTCCATGGTTCTCGAATCCCACAAAGGGCTCAGGTGCCAGATCGGTTTTGACGGCTACGTTGCCGATCAGGCGATCGGAGCCACGTACGGTTTCGGCGGCAATGACGCCCAGGCCCTCGATGCGATTTTCGCCCATATAGTACGAACGGCCGAGTAGCTGATAGCTGCCACAGATGGCAAGCAGTGAGCCGCCATCCTCAACATAGGCCGCGACCTTGTCTTTTTGGGCGAGCAGCTCGTGTGCCACGGCTAGCTGGTCGCGGTCGGAGCCGCCACCCATCATGACGATATCGGCATCGGTCAAATCAAGCGTTTCGCCCATACGGACCTCGTCTACACGCGCGGGAATGCCACGCCAGGCGCAGCGGCGCTCGAGGGCGATAACGTTGCCGCCGTCGGCATAGAGGTTGAGGGCATCGGGGTACAGGTAGACGATACGCAGGGGGCGCGAAAGCTCGACCGGCGCAATATCGGTGGGGACAGCGCTACCATCGGCGCGCGTTATGGCGTGGGAGACAATCGAGCTTGCATCGTCGTCTTTAAGCCCGTCGAGTTCCTTGACCAGCGGCGGGAAGGCCGTGTAGTTGGCGACGGCGTAGAAGGTGTCATCGGCGGCCTCGTCTGCCACGGCGCCGATCGCCTGCGCGACGTCCGAGATAATCGCGGCATCGATGCCGGCGTACTTGAGGCGTACCTGCATGTCGTGCGCACGCGTGCCTCCGGCAAAGGCGACAAGATCCGGCGTGTCGGCGATGCGCTCGAAGTCGACATCGTAGATCCACGAGACATCGTGGCCGTCGGCATCGTTATCGTTTAGGAAGAAGGCGCAGAGCCTGCCACCTGCCGTTTTAATGGACTGGATCTGGCGATCGAAGCCCACGGGATTCTTGGCCAGGTTGGCCTCGACGGTGCGGCCGGCAATATCCCAGCGGCCCATGCGTCCGCCGGCGGGCACGTAGGCATTAAGCGTGGGCTGCAGGTGCGCCGCGTCCACGCCCAGCTCGTGCGCCGCAAAGAAGGCGGCGGCGACGTTATAGACCATGTACAGGCCGTTGTAGCGCGTGGCGATGTGCACGGCGGGCGCGTTGGCCTCGGGTCCAAAGGCCAGGTCAAAGCCGTAGCCGTCGCAGCCGAGCTCAACGCCCGTCACGCGACGGAGCAGTGCGGGGCGTGCCCATCCGCACGAAGGACAATGATAGGCTCCGAGCTGGCCGTACTGCACATAGTCGTACTCCAACGGTGCGTTGCACTGTGAGCAAAAACGCGAGTCGCTAATGCGGTCGGACTCGGTGCCCGTGGCGCCGTCGATGCCAAAGGCGATGCTTGCATTGGGAACGCGCGCGGCGATCGCGGCACACAGCGGGTCGTCGGCGTTGTAGATGAGCGTTGTTGCCGGAGAGAGCTCCAACGCATGGGCGATGACGTCCTGGGTGTGGTCGATCTCGCCGTAGCGGTCTAGCTGGTCGCGGAACAGGTTGAGCAGCACAAAGTACGTCGGTTTGAGCTTGGGCAGAACGCGTACGGTGTAGAGCTCGTCGCACTCAAAAACGCCCA
>CABSNA010000342.1 GCA_902478865.1 uncultured Collinsella sp. | reverse complement strand
ATCGCCGAAGAGGTCTTTGGGCAGTAACACAACGGAAACAACCGAGCACCAAAACGTGCCGCATGCGCCACTTGGCACGTGCGGCACGTTAGAATAGATAAGACTATGCTCGTTTTGGCAGATAGGAGCGCAAGGATGGCGATCACGCCCGCAGAAATCGCGGAAACCCGCGGCATGGTTGAGGAGCAGAACCTCGACATCAGGACCATCACCATGGGTGTTTCGCTCATGGGTTGCGGTGACGAGAACCTCGACCGCATGTGCACGAAGATCTACGACCACGTGACGCACACGGCTGAGCATCTGGTCGAGACCGCCGAGAACCTCGAGCGCGAGTACGGTATCCCCATCGTCAACAAGCGCGTTTCCGTCACCCCGGTGGCGCAGATCGCCGCGTGCTGCAAGGATGAGGACCTCACCCCCATCGCGCATGCCCTCGACCGCGCGGCCGAAACGCTCGGCATCGACTACCTGGGCGGCTTCTCCGCGCTCGTCCAGAAGGGCATCGGCGACGCCGACCGCCGCGTCATCCAGTCCATCCCCCAGGCGCTCGCCACCACGAGCCGCGTCTGCTCCAGCGTCAACGTCGCCAGCCTGCGCGCCGGCATCAACATGGATGCCGTGCTCATGGCCGCCCAGACCATCATCGACGCCGCCAAGCTCACGGCCGACCAGGATTCCGTCGGCGCTTCCAAGTTTGTCTGCTTTGCCAACATGGTCGAGGACTCCCCGTTTATGGCGGGCGCCGTCCACGGCGGTGGCGAGGCCGACGCCGTCATCAACGTAGGCGTCTCGGGCCCCGGCGTTATGGCCGCAGCCCTGGAGACGCTGCCCGATTCCGCATCGATGATGGAAGTCGCCGAGAAGATTAAGCAGACCGCCTTTAAGATCACCCGTGCCGGCGAGCTCATGAGCCGCGAGGCCGCCCATCGTCTGGGTGTCGAGAAGGGCATTGTCGACCTGTCGCTGGCTCCCACGCCTGCCATCGGCGACTCCGTTGCCCGCATCCTCGAGATCATCGGCGTGGGCACCTGCGGTGGCCCGGGCACGACCTGCGCGCTCGCCATGCTCAACGATGCCGTCAAGAAGGGCGGCGTCATGGCCAGCTCCAGCGTGGGCGGTCTCTCGGGCGCTTTCATCCCCGTGTCCGAGGACGCCGGCATGATCGCCGCCGTCGAGGCCGGTGCGCTTTCGCTCGAGAAGCTCGAGGCCATGACCTGCGTGTGCTCCGTTGGCCTGGACATGATCGCCATCCCCGGCGACACCCCGGTCGAGACCATCGCCGGCATCATCGCCGACGAGATGGCCATCGGCGTCATCAACAACAAGACCACGGCCGTGCGCGTGATTCCCGCCATCGGCAAGGGCGTGGGCGACTGCGTCGAGTACGGCGGCCTGTTCGGCCGTGCACCCATCATGCCGGTGAACCCCAACGCCGGCACCGTGCTTGCCCATCGCGGTGGACGCTTCCCGGCACCGCTGAACTCGCTCAAGAACTAGCTGAGGGGTGCTGGCGAGGAGCCCCGGGGAGGGCAAATATATAAGGTCGCCTGCTCGGACAGTCCTGACTCGCACGGAGAGCACATTAAGTGCTCTCCGGCTCGTGCGGAACTCGCGATCGACCTTATATATTTG
>CABSNA010000341.1 GCA_902478865.1 uncultured Collinsella sp. | reverse complement strand
CGCCGGCATTCATGCGGGCGCTACGGAGCTTTTCCTCGTAATATCGGCGATTGCGTACACTCGTCAGCACGTCGGTGTAGACAAGGTCCTCTTCTGCAGCCTCTTGCTCATCGATCGGACGCACCATCAGCAGGACGCGAGGCTCGCCCTCGACCTTTAAAGGGCGCAGACGGGCGCGGTACTCAACACCATCGTTGAGCAGTTGCTCCGATACATCATCGGAACCTGCCAAGGCCTCAAGACTCGACTGACGCAGACAAGGGCAGCGATCGCCGGCAAGCAAGCAGTTAGGCTCGCTCTTAATCTGATCGGCCGACAGCAAACGCACCACGGGGTAGGTCTTCGCGACGCGGGCGACCTCGGCGGCAGCCTCCTCGCCGGTTAGATTGACCTCGTGATTATTGAGCATATGGGGCCCTTTCGATGGGTTCGCATGGTAGCGGTGGGTTCCAAATGCTACAAGGGTAACACCTTGCCGATGCAGGTAAGCACGTGAATGCTGTTACATTTTTATGAGTTGGCAGACGGTACGATTGAAGCCGCAGGCGTGAGGTTTTGAGCACGTTTGTTAACACGGCCGAAACGGTTGCGGGTGAAGCCTGTTTTTGTTTTTTGCAGCTGCTAGAGCCCCAGGATGCCACGGACAGTCTGGGCAGCCGCTGCCGGGCGATCACGCAGGCCGTTGTGCGCGCCGGGAACCATTACGAGTGGACAGTCCAAAAGCTCAGCCGCTATCCTCGTTCCCGCCTCGCGGGGCGTACCAATCGAGAGCTCGCCCAAAAGCACGGCGGCCACCGTTTTTGACGCACGAACGCTGCCCCAATCGGGAACGCAAGTCATAGTAATCCCGTATTCGTTCGCCATGAAACTGCGGCCGTTGCGCAGAGCATGCTTGGCTTCTGCCTCGGTTAACTTGGGGGCCTCAGGGTCCGAATCGCCGATGGCACCCAGGAAGGCCCGTAATGCCCTGGAGACCTTTCCCGCGGCGATCATCTCGAGCAAAACCGGGGCCGCGCCCAGGCCGGCACCCTCATCCGTCACGGCGGGTTCATGCAGAATCGCACGCGAGATTATGGCGGGGTTTGCACGGAGAAGCTCCAGGGTCACCAGCGTACCGGCACTGTGCGCGAGCACGTTTGCCGGAGCGCCAATATGCTCGATAACGGCCTGCAGGTCGGCGGCTTGGGTGGCGAGGTCGTAGCGTCCGTCTGCAGCGTCGCCACTCTCGCCGCAACCGCGGCGGTCGTAGGCAATGACGCGATAGCCACAGGCGAGCTCGCGGGCGATGGCGTCAAAAAAGACACCGTCGACGCAGGCGCCGTGCACGCACACCAAGGCGGGTGTATCGGACGACACAACCGGGCCGGCATACTCGCGGCAGGCGATCGTGGTGCCCGCATTCTCGACCGTAAAATCCATACTGTGTTCCCATCGTCAATGCCCATCCAGTTGCACGTCAGTACGGTTGGATAGACCCGCATTGCCTTACGCCTTGTTAACAGATTAACTGTACCCGACCCGAGGCTTTTCATGGCACGGCATAATGAGCGACGTGAAAAAACGAAACTTGTAAAGCAAGAGCCCGCGCCTTGCTTCGGAGCCGATGCTATGCTTAGGCACAATTGTCTTGAGGAGCATATGCCTATGTCTA
>CABSNA010000340.1 GCA_902478865.1 uncultured Collinsella sp. | reverse complement strand
GTTCTACCTAGACGAGCTGGAGCGCGCGGCGGGCGATCGCCTGCGGGTGATAACCGCTGAGGCTCGCTCGTATTTGGGTGTGACGAGCGTGGGCCATCGTCGCTACGACGTGGTCGTGAGCGATTGCTTTGGCGGTGCCGAGCCCGTACGCGAGCTGGCGACGGTTGAGGCATTGCGTTTGGTGCGGGGCAGCCTAAATGTCGGTGGCGTCTACGTTGCCAATATCGTGAGTGCAAACGAGGGGAGCGATGTGACGTTCCTGCGCGACTGTGCCGCCACGGCGCTTGAGGTGTTCGACCATGCTTGGGTGGTCCCATGTGGCGATGCAGAGTTCGGCGGCGAGGAGAATTATCTGCTCATCGCCAGCGACGGCGACTACGCCTTTGCCGAAGCTGTGCCCTTCGACACCGACTTCCTTGGCACTGCCCTCCACGACTAGCGCGTCTTTCTGCGACCAGTCTTTCTGGGACGGGGCTTTTTAGCTGCTTTCGGATGCCGGCTCGCTCCACATCGGGAGCAGTCAATTTGGGACGGGGCTATTTTAGCTATCCCTGCCACTAATCGGCCAAACCTTTCGCTTTACCTGCAAGGGTAGCTAAAATAGCCCCGTCCCAAATTGACTGCTCATATAGTCAGCCCCGTTTTATGCGTGGTCGCGCCAGCTGCGGACGCGCTGCTTCATGCCCTCTATGTCGAGCACACCTTCGGCAAAGCCCTTGCGCACGAGCTCTTCGGGAACAAACTCGTCGTAGCGATCGAAATAAGGCACCTCGCCGGGATAGACGAGCTCGATGGGATCGAAGTCCTTCTCGGCCTCGGCGGCGAGCACCTCAAAGAACGTCTCCTCGTCGGCCTTCATCTTAAACTGCATAAAGTACGGGCGCGACGGGTCGAGGCCGCGAAGGCCAAGCTCCGTGGCGCATTTAATCTTGAGCATACGTTCGAGCGCCAGAAAGGCGTAGCTGCCCAGCCAGGGGAAGAGTACCCAGGTGTCGCCGCCCAGGTTGATAAGCGGCTTGGTTCCCGCGCCCGAAATCTCGGCGGTATGACGAGCCTGTGCAAGGCGTGCCCGTGCGTTGCCCATGAGGTACGGATACGCCGCGTGCTCGTTGAGCGCCTTTCGCATGCGCTCGAGTACGTGTGTATTGATGTCACCGGGGCAATCGCCAAAGTAGGCCGGCACGCGGCCCTTGACCTGCGTGGCAAAGACGGTATGACGCTTCCAGTCCACTTCCTCGACGATCCAGCAATGCCCCGCGATGGCGATGCGCTCGCCAGGTGGTGGCGGGTTGACAATCGTGCCCAGTTCGGCCGATTCGCTGCGAACGGTGAACTCCTCGTTTTCCTGGAATACGGCGTAGAACTTAAAGTTGTTGATGATGCGCTCGCCCGCGAGACCCACAATGAGCCCACCGCCCTCGGTGACCTGGATATGGTCGATCTTGATGAGGTGGCGCAGCAACACGCGATAGTCATCGGCCGAGACGCGGTGGAAGTAGCTGAGCGTGAGCACGCGCTGGGCAAGTTCCGCCGGCGTGAGCTCTCCGGTGCTGGCAAGCGTCGACATGGTCTGGTGATAGAGCAGACTGTAGGGGAGTCGATCGAGCTCAGGCGGCTCGACCCACTTTTCCTCGCGATAGAGTTGTACGAGCGCGATGCCCTGCA
>CABSNA010000339.1 GCA_902478865.1 uncultured Collinsella sp. | reverse complement strand
ACGACAACGAGGTCGGCATGCGCGAGCAACTCACGGCTCTGGCTAACGAGGGCGTGCTGGGCAACTTTGTGGGCATGCTTACCGACTCCCGCTCTTTCCTGTCCTATCCGCGCCACGAGTACTTCCGTCGCGTGCTGTGCAGCGTGATCGGCGAGTGGGTCGAGCAGGGCAAGTACCCGGCCGACATGGAGCTGCTGGGCAGTATCGTGCGCGACATCAGCTACAACAACGCGGTCCGCTACTTTGGCTTTGATTTGGACACCGTCGAGGCATAAGCCTGCATCGAATCACATCGAACTCGGGAGCGCCGTTGCCACACGCGGCGCCCCCGTTTTGCTTGCACGCTAACAGCTATCTAAGGAGAGACACAGATGGAGAACATCAGCTACGATGCGCTCGAGAAGATCGGCTACAAGGGCTATTTGCTGCCCAAGGATGCTCCCGAGAAGGTTCTGCAGTTTGGCGAGGGCAATTTCCTGCGCGCCTTCGTCGACCGTTTCTTTGACATGGGCAACGAGGCCACCGGCTGGAACGGCAAGGTCGTCATGGTGCAGCCCATCAACGGTGCCTTTGGCTTTGCCGACGGTATCAATGCCCAGGACGACCTGTACACCGTGCTGGTGCGCGGCAAGGAGAACGGCAACACGGTTGACGAGTCCCGCGTGATCAGCGCCTGCAGCCGCTGCCTTAACCCGTATCGTGAGGACGACTACCGCGCCATGATGGAGGTCGCCGTCTCCGACGACCTAGAGATCATCGTCTCCAACACCACCGAGGCCGGTATCGCCTATGACCCGTCCTGCAAGGCCGACGACATGCCACCCGCGAGCTTCCCCGCCAAGCTTGCCCAGGTGCTCCACACCCGCTGGGCTGCCGGTAAGCCGGGCGTCATCGTCCTCGCCTGCGAGCTCATCGATCACAACGGCGAGGAGTTGCTGCGCATCATGAACCAGTATGTGAGCGACTGGGGCTGGGAGGACGAGTTTGCGCAGTGGATGGCTAACGACTGCACCGTCTGCACCACGCTCGTCGACACCATCGTCCCCGGCCGCATCCGCGATCCTAAGGAGGCCGCGGCGGTTGCCGAGCGTCTGGGCTACGAGGATCCCTTCCTGGCCGTGCGCGAGCCCTTCCAGATGTGGGGCATCCAGGGCGACGAGTCGCTTGCCGAGAAGCTTCCCTTTGTGAAGGCTGGTCTTCCGGGTGTCTTTGTGACTCCCGACGTCACCCCGTACAAAAAGCGCAAGGTCCGCATCCTCAACGGTGCCCATACCGCCTTCGTTCCGGGTTCCTGGGTTGCCGGCTTTGATATCGTGCGCGACTGCATGCATGACGAGACCATTCGCGGCTTCATGAACACCATGCTCTACGACGAGGTCATTCCGACGCTTGCCGCCGACTTGGATGTCGAGGACTGCAAGGCCTTTGCCGCCGCCGTCGAAAACCGCTTCGACAACCCGTTTATTGATCATGCGCTGCTCTCCATCTGCCTCAACTCCACGGCTAAGTGGCGCGCTCGTGACCTGCCCACGCTCAAGGACTACGTTGCCGAGACCGGCAACCTGCCCAAGTGCCTGGCGACGAGCCTCGCTACGCTCATCTCCTTCTACACGCAGGAGCTCGTGTCCCGCGAGGGCGACGGCCTGCACCTGCGTCGCTCCGACGG
>CABSNA010000338.1 GCA_902478865.1 uncultured Collinsella sp. | reverse complement strand
ACGTGGCGCGCCGCCAAACGAGCGGCAAGCTCGCCGAACAGCTGGGGTGCCCGGGCAGAAACAACGAGCACGCGTACGGGGTCGGCGGGTGTCGCAGCAACTTTATCGTCCTTGGACTCCTTGTGCGCTTTCACCAACTTATCGATGACGTCCGCATAAGCATGGGCACGGGCATGGGGGCCGGCGACCTCAATAAAGGCAGGCTGAGCAGCGGACTTGGAGGCAGTCTGGGGCGCGGCGGCGCCCTCCCCCAGCGGCGCGATCTCAAACAGCACACCGCGGACATCAAATGCCGCGGCAAGCTCCTCGCGCATCGCCGCTTGCTCGCGGGCAAGCAGCACGACAACCTCTCCCCCGTTGTTTGCCACGGCGGACAGCAGCTCGAGCAGGCTATACGTAAATGACGTGACGCCGCGCACGCAAACGGCGCGGGCGCACCCCGGCAGGTTGTCGGCCAAAGCGCCGGCCATAATGTCAGCCGCCTCGCAGGGCTCGACCATATCTCGACGGTCCAAACCGCGCGCATAGGCGCACAAAAGTTCAAACACGCGAGCCTCGGCGTCGCTTCTGGGCTTGGGCTTGCAAACGTTGTCGCAGCAACGCTCGGCACCTGTCCCTGCCACACCCGGCAGCACATCGCGAGCCATACGCGCGAGCATACGCACCGTGCCCTGGCTGCGCGAAAGCGGCTGCAGGTCGGCGTCGTCGAGACGCGCTACCATGTCCGAAAACAGCATCTGGCGCTGCAGGTTGTCGACGAAACCGCGCCCGTCGCCCAAAAGCTCCCAAAGCGAGCGAAGCCACGATGTAGGCGTCTTGTAGTCAATACCCAGCGAAACGCCGGCTTCCGCCGCATCATGACGGCACAGGTCGAGCTCGGCAAACGTTGGCGCCAGCAGCACGGCACGCCCGTGGCGGGCAATAAGGTCGGCAAGCAGCGCCGCCTCGGCATCGCTCAAATCCGCGCCGGCGTTGGTGGTATAGATTCGAACAGGCATGGTCCTCCACTCAAACCGTTCGCAATATTCAATGCTTCCATCCTACCCGCCCGCGCGGACAGATTTGCCCCACGCCAACAGATTTGACCCCTTGGAGACGGAGGAAAATGGATCACCGAGGAGGTCAGTCTAACCCAGTGATCCGTTTTCCTCCGTCCCCAAAGGATCAAAAAAACCGCCCCCGAAGGGACGGTTCTGCGCAATTCGTTTTTACCGCTGGCCTACTCGCCATCCTCCAGCTTGATGAGGATCTTGCGATAGCCGCCGTACTCGCCGTTGAGTGCCTTTGAAACGCGGCTCACCGTAGTGGACGAAGCGCCGGTGCGGGCCTGAACCTCAACATAAGGCTCGCCCTCATCCAGATAACGCGCAACCTGCAGACGTTGCGAAAGATCGCAGATCTCGCGCGGCGTGCAGATATCGGTCAAAAACGCCTGGATATCCTTCTCGTCATCCAAAAGACTAAATGCGTGGACCAGCTGCTTGACATCAGGCTTGTCAAACATGTTCTCGATATTCATCGATCACCGCCAAACCCGCCAAAAGGCATCGAAGTTGATACTGACATCGGGCATCGTTCGCCCGTTCTATGCAATAGGGCAACGCCTGTGGCTTTTGCCCGTAGCAGTTTAGCACCTGTCTCTTATACACATCTGACGCTGCCGACGATCTTACGCGTGTA
>CABSNA010000337.1 GCA_902478865.1 uncultured Collinsella sp. | reverse complement strand
CAAACATCCAAAACGTGATGACGTTGATGTCCATTTTGCGACCGTACTTGGCAGTCACCGCCATCTGGATGGCGAAAAAGACCGCACCCGCCAGCGTAATGACATCACCGATGTTGAATTCAACGCTATCGAGCGCCACCAAGCCAATGCCCGCCAAGCACAGCAGCGCCGCGCCCAGGTTATAGCGGGTGAGTTTTTCGCCGCTCAGAAAATAGCTCGCGAACGGCACAACGATGCAATACGTGCCCGTCAAAAAAGCATTCTTGCCCGCCGTGGTGTGCGCCAGACCGACTGTCTGCAGGGCGTAGGCGGCCCACATAAGTGCGCCCATGCCAAGTCCGACGATAAGGTTGCGGGCGTTGAGGTGCGCGATGATGCGCTTGTGGAAGATGAAAAACATGACCAACGCCGCAGGCAGAAAGCGCACGTAGAGCAGTTCGAACACCGGAATGGTGTCGAGCGCGTCCTTCATGGTCGTAAAGGAGTAGCCCCAGACGACTGCCACCGAAAGCAGCAGGACTTTCCAGAACAGCGGCGAGCGAGCGCCGGCGCCGCGGGAGGTGCCGCCCGCGCCCAGGTCCT
Organism: uncultured Collinsella sp.; assembly: GCA_902478865.1. Classification (GTDB taxonomy): domain Bacteria; phylum Actinomycetota; class Coriobacteriia; order Coriobacteriales; family Coriobacteriaceae; genus Collinsella. The sequence goes on along the minus strand of CABSNA010000337.1, from coordinate 1,099 downwards.
CGCGAGCAACAGGGCTATCGGGCATCATTTCGATATTGTCAGTGGCATGCTGGGCCATAGGGCATCCTCGCGCTCAATCTGGGCGTGGTGTCCGCACGCGCATGGCTGCGTGCCGCCTCATGGTCAAATAAAAGCAGGGCGCACCGGACCCCCGGCACGCCCCGCTACTGTAGCAACAACCGGCGTTGCATCGCAATCCAGCCCACTAAAGCGTCGGCAGAGTAAACCTCGATGTTTCGTCAATGTCACGCTGTTGCACTAAATAAGTTTCGTGCTTTCAAGCTTTTCGATGATCCAGTCGTTGGCTTTGATGACCGGGCGGCGGAAGACGACGCCCAGTGCCAGCGACGGAATCAGATAGCTCGCCAGAATGCCTAGCTCAATCCAGTACTCCATGTGGTACGCACCGGCCATGGCGGCATGCATGGCGTTGATGCCGTGGGTGAACGGCAGGAACGGATAGATCGCCTGGAACACGGGGCCGGTCATCTCGATGGGGAACGTGCCGCCCGAACCGCCGACCTGCATGACCAGCAGCACGACGGCGAGCGCCTTGCCGATATCGCCAAACGAAACCGTAAGCGTGTAGACGATATTGGAGAACACGAGACTCGCGACCCAGCCCGCCAGCACAAACTGCAGCGGGTCGTCGCACTGGATGCCAAAGAACAGGATGTCGCCCGCACACACGAGCGTTGCCTGCAGCAGGGCCAGACCGCCAAAGAACAGGTAGCGGCCCAGGTAGATCTCGTGCAGGCGCACGGGGATGAGCTCGTTGATAAGCTCATCGTCAACCGAGACCTTCATCATGGCCGCCAGTACGATCGAGCCGACCCACAGCGATAGAATCGTGTAGAACGGCGCCATGGCCGAACCGTAGTTGCGAATCGGATAGACCGGCTTGCGGTCGAGTGCGACAGGGCCGGAAAGCGACACGGCGAGGCCCTCGGGGTCGCTGCCAATCATTGTCTTAATCATGGCCAGGTCACCCGAGATCAGAGCGCTATCAAGCTCGTCCTTAAAGGCACTGATCTTGTTCGACGCCTCGCCCAGCTGATCGGAAGCCTTGTTGACCAGCTTTGCAGCCTTGGAGAGACAC
>CABSNA010000336.1 GCA_902478865.1 uncultured Collinsella sp. | reverse complement strand
GTCGGCAGCGTCAGATGTGTATAAGAGACAGGGTCGGGCACGACATAGGGGCGATATCCGCCCTCGATTTGGCCAAACGTGATGGTCGAAGGCCCCAGCTCATCGTGCGCGGGCAGCGCCGCAAACGCGCGACGAAGCGAACACACGACCTCGGCCATGGCGGCGACGGCATCCGCGCCCTTCCAAGGCTGGCTCGCATGCGCCGTCACGCCAGCCATTTCAATCTCGAACCACGTGCGACCCTTGTGCGCCACCTGGATCTGTCCGTCGGTGGGTTCGGTGTCCAGCACCCATTCGCGCGAGCCGACCCAGCCAGCATCGATCGCGGCCTCTGAGCCGCGCATGAAGTCTTCCTCGTCGACCGAGCAGATGAGCGAAAAGCCGCGGCGTGGCAGCGCGCCATCCGCCGCCACGCGCTCGAGCGTATGGACCAGTGCGGCAATGGCGCAGGCCAGGCCACCCTTCATATCGCAGGCACCGCGGCCATAGAGTTTATCGTCGCGCACAACCGCCCCAAGCGGTGCGATGTCTGCGTCCCAGCCATCGCCCAAGGTGACGGTATCCATGTGGCAGATATAGATCAGCCGCGGCTCGTCGCTTTGGCCCGGCACGGTGACTTTAAGGTTGCGGCGCCCGGGCAGCACGTCGAGTTCCTCAACCTGCACGGCATGGAGCACCGGATGACTCAACCGCTCCAGCTGAGCCTCAACCAGCGCTTTGATATACCGCTCAATTTCATCCTCATACGCGCCCGGGTCTGAGCTTTCGATCCGCACAAGCTCCTGCGCAAGCCGCCAGGCAAAGTCCTCATCAACCATATGCAACCTCACAATCAGTTTGCTTTCCAAACCGATTGTAAGCCTCCTGAGAGATCCGCGACGTGGGCGTGGCAGTATTTACCGTTCGCAGGCCGAGCCAGTGCGTTTGCCGTCCGAGCGGGTTCACAAGCGACGCAGCGGGTACGTACCCTTCATGGACGACATGCTGTGCGACATATCTGCCTTTCGGTATCACCGGATACCCCCACAGGTCTTGGCAATAATGCCGGACCTGCCTGATTCTGTAGACGATCCGCGCAGGGAGCACCTATGTGAGCATCCGCTCGTCACGCATTTCCTGGGCACCCCGTTACACGTGTTGGCGCAGGGCAGCTGCGGACGTAAGGGCGATCGCATTGTCAGGCATGTTTGGAACGGGGAGAGGCCGTTTGATTCCATGCGACAGACAGAGTTTGGCCTCGATGTCGCGTCCCCGCTCTTTACCCTGCTGACCCTGGCTTCCTCGGTCTCAAACGAGCGTTTAATCATGTGCATGTATGAGATGTGCGGCACCTTTGCCGTGTGCAAGATTGCGCCTCAGGTAAAGTCGGCACTTGTGCAGGCATATGGGGACCGGTGGGGTGACGCACGGTTGGGTTGGGAAAATGTAAAGGATGTCTCGGGGAATCCAACGGACCTGTGGAAACGACCGCCCTTGATCGAGTTCTCTGAACTTACAGAGTTCGCCGATAAGATCCGGGGGCTCCGCGGCGCTAAATCGTTCACACGTGCCGCGAAATGCATTACGGGGGTGGCGGCATCGCCGCTTGAGGTCCAGGCTTCGATGCTGTTTGGCCTTACGAGGTTGCGCGGCGGCGAAGGGCTGCGCCTTACCAATAACGTTGAGATTCGTATGACGCGCAGCGCCCGCCTGATTTCGGG
>CABSNA010000335.1 GCA_902478865.1 uncultured Collinsella sp. | reverse complement strand
GGTGTAGGGGCTCTCGCCCTCAACTGCGGGACCGTCGTCCTCCTTGCCGCCAACCTTACCGAGCTCGGCCTCGACGGGCACGCCCATGGCGCGGCCAGCGTCGGCGACGGACTTGGTCAGGGCGATGTTGTCCTCGAAGGACTCGTGCGAGCCGTCGATCATGACAGAGGTGTAGCCCGTGCGGAAAGCCTGCATGCAGCGGTCATAGCCATCGCCGTGATCGAGGTGCAGGGCAACGGGCACGGAAGCGCGCTCGGCGGCAGCCTTGACCATGCCGTAGAAGTAGTCCAGACCAGCGGTCTTGATGGTGCCCGGGGTGGTCTGCATGATGACGGGGGACTTGGTCTCCTCGGCAGCGGCCAGAACGGCCATAACAAACTCGAGGTTCTCGACGTTGAACGCGCCGACGGCGTAGTGGCCGGCCTGAGCGTCCTTGAGCATCTTTTCGGTGGTAACAAGTGCCATGAGCGTTTGCTCCTCTCCCTCGCCCGCATCTGGACATCGGGCGTAGTTGTTCACAAGGCGTTTTACCTTGCGTTTTGCTGCGCCCATTGTATGAAATTCAGCAGCTTTGCACGCGCGAGATATTGAGCCCATGCAGGTCAATACAGTCATTTTTGAAAAGCAAACGGAAGAAATTTGAGCCGAGTGAACATGTTCGATATTGAATTTTGGGCGTTGAGCGTCTTTCTTTTATAGAAAAGATAAGTAATCGAAAGGTGTTTTCTTACTCAAAAAGAAAATGAACGAAAATAGAGTCAACACAATTCCTGCAAATTTAGCCGAAAATGGAGCAGACATGACCCAAGCTACCAACCGTGCTTTTGCCGACGAACGCCGCGCCGCCATCATGGAAATGCTCGAGCACAACGCCTCGGTGCAGGTAGCAGAAATCGCCCAGACCTTTGGCGTGTCCTCCGTCACCGCCCGCGCCGACCTAGACGCGCTCGCCGAAGCAGGCAAGCTGCGCCGCACACATGGTGGTGCCGTTTCGCTTCACAAGCGCCTGACCGTCTCCACGCAGGATCGCCGCATCAATGTCAACGTCGCCGCCAAGCAGGCCATCGCGCAAAGCGCCATCGAGCTCGTCAATGACGGCGACACGCTGCTCGTCGACTCGGGCACCACGGCGCTCGAGTTCGTCCGGCTCCTTGATCAGCGCGACGGCATCACCGTTATCACGGCCGACATTACCATCGCCGATTATATTGACGAGAGCATGCCCTCGGTCGATGTCGTCATGCTGGGCGGGGCACTGCGCAAAGGTCATCGCTATCTGTACGGCCCACTTACCATGCAGGCTCTCCAAATGGTCCACGCCGATCTTGCCGTCATGTGCCCTGGCGCTTTTGTTCCCGGCTGCGGCTTTACGACCGACTTTCCCCAGATGGCCGAGACCAAAACAGCTATGATCGCCGGAGCCCATCAAAGCGTCGCCCTCATGGACGCTAGCAAGGTTAACGGACGCGGCATGTACCGCTTTGCCGAACTGACTGATGTCGACACCATCGTGATGGACCGTGACCCCGATCATGCCGTCGCCACCTCAATCGCCGAGATCGTCGACAACGCCCGCCCAAATCTCCTCATCGCCGGCGCTTAAACAAAAACCACCACAAAGGTGCCTGTCCCCTTTGTGGTGGTTGTGATGGCTGAGCGTCAAAAGTGAGCGTGTCGCTACTTGGACAGCTCGTCGGCGAGGGCCTCGATCTGGGCGCGCGAGGC
>CABSNA010000334.1 GCA_902478865.1 uncultured Collinsella sp. | reverse complement strand
GGTTACCGTGGTCGTGGTGTCCGACTTGCCAGGCTTCTCGGGCTTGGTGGTGGGCTGCTCGGGCTTAGCGGGCTGCTCGGGGGTACCGGGCTGCTCAGGAGTACCAGGCTGATCCGGGGTTACCGGGTCGGTGGCAAGAGCGTCCTTGGCGTAGGTGATGGACACCTTGAGGCCGTTGGTCTCGGTGTCCAGGTCGCTCGGGGTGAAGGGCTGGTCGAAGTTTTCGGCCTTCTGATAGGCGCGCATCTCCTGGAGCAGGGCCTTGCACTTCTTGTAGGTGTTCTCGGTAGCAGCCTTGCCGGCCTTGTTGGCCAGGGCAGTGCGGCCCTCGGTGGTCGTCTCGGCTAGCATGGCGGCGTCAACTTCCTTGTTCTGCTCGATGAGCTCGTTCTGGAGCGCATCGAGGTAGGCACGGACGCTGATACCAAGGGTGTCAGGGTTCTCAAAGCAGAGCGAGCTGATGTCCATGAGGACGTAGTTGATTGAGTTCTCGGGCTCCTCGTTGTACACGACGTCAGTCTGTTTGCAGTGATCGAAGGAGACGGTCTGATCGCTGAAGTACGGGCTGACCTCAGTTATCAGAGCGGAGTACAACGGGATGGCGACGGAGTACGCGGCGCGGGAGAGCATTTCCCACTGGATGGTAGCGACTTCGGGGTCATACCCGCGACGAATCTGGAAGAGGTTGATCTCGGTGTTGCGCTCGCTGCCGATGCAATAAACACCATCAGTGTTCGCGTTGAGGCCAGGGACGTTCTCGCCGCGGTTGCCGAAGGCGCGAATCAACTCGAAAGTGCTCCAACCAGACTTGCCAGGCTTGAAGAACAGGGGCTGGATTTCGCTGACCATGGCTCCCTTTTGGTCAGGTTTTCCTTTCTCCTTTACTGTGATAATGTCGTAATCTGTGCCTTCGGTCAGCTGACTACCAAAATAATCGCGGCCTTGCACATAGCGGGACCACTGGTTTACGCCGGAATCGGCGAGGCTTTCGCCATACGTTTGGGCGACATCGAATTTGCCGTCAGCGGAGTATTTGGCGAAACCCTTTTCTTCGGGCATGGATTGGATCTTTTCAGAGTGGAGGCAATTCTCGGTGTCATTGAGGTCGACATCGTAGTTGAGGCTCCCGATATTAGGGTTGAGCGACGCGACGTCGTCAGCGAGCTTCATGGCGATCCACTGATGGGCGGAAAGTGTGGCGAACAGCCAGGTCTCGTTGTTGTCGGCGATGATGATCTGGTCGTTGGTGCAGACGCCTTGATCATCGATCAGGCTGCCGAGGAGCTCGACGCCCTCGCGGGCCGTGGCGCTCTCGCCCAGGATGATGCTGCCGTAACTGTACTCGCCCAGACCCACTTCCTCATCGATGAGGTCTGCTGCAGCGGCCTCCTCGTTATAGGAGGTGCTTAGCGTGGCGGAGCAGGAGACGCCCTTCTCGTTGATGCCGGCCTCGGAGTAGGCGTCGGTGCGACCCATCCAGTTGGAGGGGTGGTCGCGTACATAGCTGTAGCGATAGGTAGGCTTGTTCGAAGTGTATTCAAAAGCAGATTCAATCGAGCTGTACTTAAAGCCAGGTTCGTGGGCAGGTTCGATGCCGTAGTGCTTAAGATAGCGCTTGCCAAAGTCCTCGGCGCGGCCGTAGTACGTGTTGCCGTCCGCCGTGAGCTTGCCGCCCATGTAGATCTGCGTGCAGGCGAGCGCAGACGTCGGCATGGACATGATGGTTGCAGCTCCAA
>CABSNA010000333.1 GCA_902478865.1 uncultured Collinsella sp. | reverse complement strand
GAGACGACCACCATGTGCTTTACCTGCGGCATGCGCAATATCTCTTCGGGCGCCGTCATCGCCACGCAATACTTTCCGGGCGAAGTTGTGTTTCCCGTCATGTGTGGAACGTTGTTTCAGCAGGTGCTCGCCTCGCTTATCGGGCACTTCTTTGAGCGTCTGACCGGCGAGGAGCGCGCCGCCCAGCGCAAGCGCGTCGAGGCCGGCCGCGACGCCATGGCACGCTAAACCGTCCGCAGTGTGCGGGCGCTCACTTTACGATGTGAGCGCCTCCAGATGTGCGCGGAGTCGCTCCGCATCGACATCGAGCGTGGTCTCAGCATTGACCTGAGCCAGCCGATACCCGACAAAGTAGGGTGAAACCACCCAACGTGGAAGCGCCTTGGCAATGGTTCGGTCGCTCATGTGATAGAAGAACAGGTTGTACGACTCTGCACGACCGCCATGGTGCTCGTGCAAGATATAGCGCAGAGCTACCTGGATTGCATCGGCGAAGAGATCCGCCTCGGCTTGGTCTCTCGTGTCATCGCTGGCGGCGATTCCCTGCGGGGCTGAAACGTTGATCTCAAAGAACCCCATGATCGGTTCGGTTGAGATATTGACCAAGATTCTCCCCTGTTGCCAGACATTGATTCCTTCGAAATTGGCGGAAGTCAGCGAAGCATAGCCGTCTTCCTGCTCCAAACCTACAATCTGCATGTGCGGATGAACGAGACTACCGCCCGAGAGCGGACCCTTGTTCTTGTACATGAGAACGCTGCGATACTGCTGTGAATCGATCATCTGCTGCCAGCAACCCAGGGCAAACCGCATCACATGGTGGAGTTCATCCGGCGCATAGGTCACCAGGTCGGCGTCGTGATCTGCCGATTCAATCAACACGGTTTGACGGGTGGCGCGCAAGGTCTTGAACCTATTCTCAAGCCAGATGCAGTCACCATCGCGCTGGATGATGTTGGCGAGCCCCTCCGTGTCACAAAAGGGGCACGCGGTGCCAGGGCGACGATTATCGTCGGGCTTACCGCTCGCCTGCTGAACGTCAAATACCAGCGCCACGGGTTATACCTCCAGCGGCACGATCTTGGTGCCATGGAGTTCGGAGACGCCCAGTGCCGCCGCCACGGTATCGCGATTGGCCGTGGAAATGCCGCCACCGGGAAGAATGGTCAGGCGGTCGCCCGCATACTCGACAAGACGCGACAGGTGCTCCAGGTTGTCCTCGATCGGCGTTCCGGCAGCACCACCATGCGTCAGGATGCGCGTGATGCCGCAGTCGGCGAGTGTGTCAATGGCATCGAGCTGAGCCTCGAGCGAGAGCTGGTCAAAGGCCATGTGGAAGGTGATATCGATGGCCCCGCGCTTGCACTCCTCGGTCGCGCAGCCCGTAGCCATCACGAGGGCGCCGAGGGTGAGCTCGTCGAGCGCCCAGCCGCCGGCACAGGGCTTGCAGCAGCCAAAGACCAGGCCGTCAACGCCGGCGCTCACGGCAAGACCCAAGTCCATCTCCATCATGCGCAGCTCGTCCTGGTTGTAGTGAAAGTCACCACCACGCGGGCGAATCATGCACATCACTCGCGCGTCATGCTCGTGAGCATAGCTGACCGTAGTGCTGATAACGCCGGCCGAGGGCGTGGTGCCACCAACGGCAAGGTTGTCGCACAGCTCGATACGCCTTGCACCGGCATCGATAGCCGCCGGCACCCGCTCAAAGTTCTCGGCACAAAACTCGTACAGCATAG
>CABSNA010000332.1 GCA_902478865.1 uncultured Collinsella sp. | reverse complement strand
ACAGGGCCTCGTCCTGAGCCGTCACAAACTCCGGCTCAAACGGGCGGTTGAACACATACTCGTCCACCACATATTTGGCAACGTTAAAGCCGCTGTTGGTGACGTAGTAGTTGCTGCGGCCCTGGCGCGTGTTGAAATCGAAGAACTTAAACGAGCCATCGCGCTCGTCGTACTTAACGTCAAAGTTGGAATAGCCCACAAAGTGAAGGTCCTCGAGCAACTTGCGCACGCCGCCCATGAGCTCGTCATTGGGCTCGGTGATGATACAGGCGTGGTTGCCGACACCGTGAGGCTGATGCTCCTCGAGCAGCACGTGACCCAGGCACATCATGCGGACCTTGCCGTTGCGGTCGGAATAGCTGGTGAGTACGCGCATGTACTCGTCGTTGCCGGGCACGCGATCCTGCAAGATCAGGTCGTCGGTGTAGCCGCTGGCATACGAGTCGCGAATGACCTGTTCCAGCTCGGCACGGTCGGCAATCTCATAGGCCTTCTTCTGGCCCTCGAACTCATGTTGCCACCACATGATGCCGTCGGAAGGCTTCAGGATCATCGGGTAAGGAAAATCGATCTGGTCGAGCACTTCGGCAGGTGCCTCGCCTTGGGCGTTCAGCATCGCCATGGTGAAGGTAAAGGTATGCGGATAGGGCACGCCATGCTTCTCGCACAGCTCGTAGAAGATCTCCTTCTTCTGGCACTGCTCGAGCATGCTGTAGGGCGCGTAGGGAGCGACGATGTTATCCGCCAGCTCATGGGCATCCTTGGCCTGAGCCACGAGGGCAACATAGTTATCGCCACAGCCCACAAGGACAATCGTCTTGTCGGCATGCGCTTGGGCAATGCCGTTGACGGTTTTGAGCATCACGGGCATGGTATCGATATCCACGTTGGGCGTGTAGTCGATAATCTGGCTGCGGTACGCGGGACCCGTCTGGTACTTGCCAAAAACCAGACTCTTGACCTGGTACTCCTCGTAGAAGGCGCGCGCCACCGAATAGGCGTTGATGTCGCCACCAAGCAGCACGGGAATGAACTCGCGCTCTGTAAACTGCAATGCCATGGAAACTTCCTATCATGAACTGCCCACACAACGGGCGGTCTTTGCGCAACTGATTCATTCTAGCGTGCCAAGCCGCCGGCGCCCAAAGCTCCACCGTATCTATGGCAATCGACGTAATCGTCCAGCACGAAGACGGCGCTCACCGTTGTATGACAATGGGCAATGAACCTACCATTGTTGTAGGATTCATCGTATTGACATCCTCAAACGAAAGGCGCACACGTGCCCCAAGACCATCCGACCGATAATCCCATCCTCAATGCCGCGAAGCGTGGGCTGGCGGAACGCGCACAAACGGCCGTTCCCCTACGCATGGCAAACGATGCTTACAACGGGCCTGCCCGCATCGTCTCGATCAACACGTCGGAGCACAAAGGCACGCGTAAGTCACCCGTCGCTGACGGGCACGACACCGTTATAGAGCAATTTGGCCTCGCCTCCGATGCGCACGCCGGGCATTGGCACCGCCAGGTTTCCTTTTTAGCTGCAGAGTCTATCCAGACGGCGCAGGCGCGCGAGCTCGATGTGCACGAGGGTGACTTTGGCGAGAACTTCACCACCCAGGGCATCAACCTGCTCTCACTCCCCTTGGGCACGCAGCTCAAGATTGGCAGCGAAGTGCTCGTCGAAATCAGCCAGATCGGCAAAGTCTGCCACACCCGCTGTGCCATCTACTATCTCGCCGG
>CABSNA010000331.1 GCA_902478865.1 uncultured Collinsella sp. | reverse complement strand
GGTCCATGATCTGGGCGAGCACGAGCTTGGTGCCCACGCCGTCGGTACCGCTGATCAGGATCGGGTCTTCCATATCCTTAAGCGCGGCGGCCGAGAACAGGCCACCAAAGCCACCGATGCCGCCGATAACCTCGGGGCGATTGGTGTCCTTGACCATTTGCTTAATCGCGTCGACGGCGCGGCCGCCCTCGGCGGTATCGACGCCGGCGTCCTCGTACGTCACATGCTTGCTGTCGCTCATCTGAGCCTTCCTCTCCCACTACCGTGGCGCCGCGCGGGCGCCAAACGGTGCTCATAGTTGCGTTCATTTCGGCGCGCGCCATAACAGCACGCGCCGTCATATCAACAAAACAGCAGGTAAAACCTACCAAAATATACCTGTCCCCACATGGCAGGTTTTAGGCCTCGCCGTGCTCCTCTTCCCAGCTGCGGTCGTCGTATTTCTCGACCACGGCGTCGTCGTCAAAGTACAGCGGCTTGTCCAGGTTGCGGGGCTTAAAGCCCTCCATAAACTTGTCGCGGCCAAAGCTCTCGGGAATCGCCACGGGATAGCGGCCGGTAAAGCACGCGTCGCAGTAGCCGCCCTTGGGCATGACCTTAAGCAGGCCCTCGACCGAAAGGAAGGCCAGCGAATCGGCGCCGATATACTCGCAAATCTCGTCGACCGTCTTGTTGGCGCTGATAAGCTGCGACTGCACGTCGGTATCGATACCGTAGAAGCACGGCCAAATGACCTCGGGCGAGTTGATGCGGATGTGAATCTCCTTGGCGCCGGCGTTGCGCAGCATCTTGACGAGCTGCACCATGGTGGTGCCGCGCACGATGGAGTCGTCGATGACGACCAGGCGCTTGCCCTCGATATTGTCGCGCAGCGGGTTGAGTTTCATACGCACGCCCATGGCGCGCAACTCCTGCGTAGGCTCGATAAACGTACGGCCCACGTAGCGGTTCTTGATAAGGCCCTCGCCAAAGGGAATACCGCTCTCGTGCGAATACCCCTCCGCGGGCGGCAGGCCGGAGTCGGGCACGCCGATGACCAGGTCGGCCTCGACGGGCTCCTCGTGTGCCAGCTGGCGACCCATGTCGTAACGGCAGGCATAGACGCTCTTGCCGTTCATGATGGAGTCGGGGCGGGCAAAGTAGACCTGCTCAAAGATGCAGTTGGCGGGCTCTTCGGCTGCAGGCACGCCCTGCTCGGATACCAGACCCTCGGCGCTGATGCGCAAGATCTCGCCGGGACGGACGTCACGGACGTACTCGGCACCCACGATGTCGAGTGCGCAGGTCTCGGAAGCAACGACCCAGCCGCCGGCGCGCGTGACACGGACGGCGGAGTCGACCGTCGCGGCGCCGTCCTGCGACGGCAGCTGCGAAACGGCTGCGGCGTCGGCCTGATCCAGACCCTCGTCCACCAGCTTGCCCAGCACGAGCGGGCGAATGCCGTGCGGATCGCGGAATGCATAGAGCGCCTGCTCGTTGATGAGCGTCATGGCGTAGCCGCCGCGCACGAGCTCCATGGTCTTGCGAATGCCCTCGCGCAGATGGCCTGTACGCTGAGTAAAGTAGCCGATGAGTTTGGTCGCGACCTCGGAATCCGAGTTGGAGAGGAACGGCACGCCCAGCTCGATCAGCTGGCGGCGCAGCTCGTCGGTGTTGACGAGGGTGCCGTTGTGCGCGAGCGCGATAATGACGCTATTGATGGTAGAGAGGTGCGGCTGAGAGGCTTCCCAGCTCTTGGCGCCGGCGGTGCC
>CABSNA010000330.1 GCA_902478865.1 uncultured Collinsella sp. | reverse complement strand
CGGTTGCGGTCATATCCTGCCTTTCAAAATGCTCAGATACTCAAAAGTATAGTGGTGCCGTCGCGGCAGGCGATGCCCGTGCTCTAAGCGGGATAAAGTCTTCAGCAGCTTGGACTGGCTGCTTCACATGAGAACCGTTCAGCGGTCCGGGGAAACCGTTGGACGATAAAATATTCTCGCAACGTGATAATAATCTTGCATCGCGCGGAAACCTTGAGTACTATCCCAATCAAGCGCGGTGTTCAGACCGAACTGTGCCTCCCGGTGTGAACGCCGCGCTCCCGTTCCCTTTTACTTGTAAGGAGAAAAACATGAGCAAGACCGTCGTGTCTTCCGATAACGCACCCGCAGCCATCGGCCCGTATTCCCCCGGTATCCAGACTGGCAACATGGTGTTCCTGTCCGGCCAGCTGGGCATCGACCCCGCAACCGGTAAGATGCCCGAGGGCGTCGAGGCCCAGGCCAAGCAGTCCCTTGCTAACGTCGAGGCCCTGCTGACCGCTGCCGGCGCCACGTTTGCCGATGTCGTCAAGACCACGGTCTACCTGGCCGACATCGCCGACTTTGCCGCCGTGAACGAGATTTACGCCTCCAAGTTCGAGGCTCCGTTCCCCGCGCGCAGCGCTTTCCAGGTTGCCGCCCTTCCGGCTGGCGGTCTGGTCGAGATCGAGGTCGTCGCCGCTCTCTAAGGCGTTGGCAACAACTAAACATGACATGCAAAAAGACCCTGCAGCGCGTGCGAGCTGCAGGGTCTTTTGTCAGGTGACGAATCGCTTGTGGAGCCGCGCTCCATTTTGCTCGTTAGCCCTCCTTGCGGACTTTTTGCAGGTAGCGGTACACGCTGGGCTCCGAGATGCCCAGCGCGGTGGCGGCGCAGGCCACGGCGCCCTTGAGCATGAACACCCCGTTGCCGTTGAGGTGGCGAATGACGTCCACGCGGTCGCTCTGACCAAGCGACGCTACATCCAGCCCGCGCGCGCTCAGCAACTCGGCAATGCTGCGGTCGATGAGCTCCTGGGTGGACTCCGAAAGGCTTTCGACCTCGATAGGGGCGGGCTCCGTGCGCGTCGGCGCTGCGTCGAAGCACGCCATGAGCTGCTGCGCCATGGCGTTGATGGAGCGTACGGTCGAGAGGTCGGTGTTGACGCAGAGCATACCGACGATCTCGTCATCCTCGCGGATAAAGTACGTCGCTGACTCCAGCGTCTTGCCACCGGCGCCGCGCCCCTCGTAGCCCGTAATAAACGGCAGGTCGCGATACTTGGCGTCGTGCATGATCTTGAGCGCCAGATCGGTGGCGGGACCGCCGACCTTGCGGCCGCTCACGATGCCGTTGCGAATATCGACGATGGCATGGTCGGGATCCGAGAAATCGTGCAGCACGATTTCGCTGTTTTTGCCGAGTATCTGCTCAAGGAAATCGACCATCGGCAAAAAGCGACGTACGGTCTCGTTCACAGGCAACTCCTTGGGGTGAAATCGGAAATGTTCATAACAATTTTTTCTCATGGTAACACGGTGTCTATTGCCTCGCATATTCGCAGGTACATTGCGTAATACGGACGAGCGGTAGGAATTTGGCGGTAAACGGTCGACCAAAAGAAAAGTTAGATGTTATTTTGACCAGGCACTTTCCTGACCTGCGGAAATGCATAATCCCAGCTCAAGAACAGTCTGATAACAAAAAATTATTATTGAGAATGAGAATCATCTTTAATACGATATGCAACGAAGGCACAACCTCAACCCCGCACTGCGTCACAATA
>CABSNA010000329.1 GCA_902478865.1 uncultured Collinsella sp. | reverse complement strand
TCGCCGCTCGGCAACACCGCGCTTGCCACCTGGGCGGCCATGTGCGCCGGCACGTGCGGCATCGGCCCGATCACGCACTTCGATACCGATGCGTTTGCCGTTAAGGTGGCGGCCGAGGTCAAGGGCTTTGACGGCAACGAGTACTTTGGCAAGCGTGACGCCAAGCATCTCGACCCCTGCGTTCAGTTTGCGATGGCGGCTTCGGACGAAGCCATGCACGATGCGGGCTTTGATGTCGAAGGCGCCATCGATCGCGAGCGCCTGGGCGTCTACGTGGGCTCGGGCGTGGGCGGCATGCAGACGCTCGTCGACAACGTCCATACGATTGCCGACCGTGGGCCCCGCCGCGCATCGCCCTATATGATCGCGATGATGATCCCCAACATGGCATCGGGCAATATCGCAATCCGCCACAAGGCAAAGGGCCCGACCCTGCCCGTGGTGACCGCGTGCGCAACCTCGGCCCATGCGGTGGGCGAGGCGTTCCGCGCCATCAAGCACGGCTATGCCGACGCGATCCTCGCGGGCGGCGCCGAGGCTGCAATAATCCCCGATGCCGTTGCGGGCTTTACGTCCTGCCGCGCATTGACCACCAACCCCGATCCCGCGACGGCCTGCCGTCCGTTCGATGCAGACCGCGACGGCTTTGTGATGGGCGAGGGCGCCTGCGTGCTCGTGCTCGAGAGCATGGAACATGCGCAGGCGCGCGGTGCGCACATTTATGCCGAGGTCGTGGGCTACGGCAACACCGATGATGCCTATCACATCACGAGTCCTGATCCCGAGGCTGCCGGCATTGCCCGCGCGATATCGCTGGCGGTGACCGAGGGCGACGTCAAGCCTTCCGAGGGTCTCTACATCAATGCCCACGGCACATCCACCAAGCTCAACGATTCGTCCGAGACGGCGGGCATTAAGCGTGCGCTCGGCGAGGACGCGGCGCGCGCCGCGCACGTCTCGTCGACTAAGTCGATGACCGGCCACATGATCGGTGCCACGGGCGCCATCGAGGTCATGGCCTGCGCCATGGCGCTCGAGCAGGGCGTGGTGCCGCCGACCATTAACTACCGCACGCCCGATCCCGCCTGCGATCTTGACTACACGCCCAATCGCGCAGTTCGCGCCGACCTTACCTGGGCGCTTTCGACCAACCTAGGCTTTGGCGGGCACAACGCCGCCATCGCGCTGCGTAGATATACGAGGAGCTAGAGCATGGATTCCAAAAGACTTGCCGAGATAGCCGATGTGATGGAGGACCGCGGCCTCACGCGCGTGCGCGTTGAGGAGCCCGATGGCACCGCGGTCGAACTCGAGCGCGCGAGCGCCGCACAGCCGGTTGCCGTGCCCATGCCCATGCCGAGAGCTATGGCCGCTCCAGTTGCAGCTCCCACAGTCGCGCCTGCCGCACCGGAGCCCGCCGCGCAGACACCTGCCGCCGCACCGGAGCCCAAGGGCACCGAGGTGACCGCTCCCATGGTCGGCGTTTTCTATGCTGCCCCGGCGCCGGGCGACGAACCGTTTGTGCACGTGGGCTCTAAGGTCAAGGCCGGCGAGACCCTTTGCATCATCGAGGCCATGAAGGTTCTCAACGAGGTGACGGCAGAGGCGGATGGCGAGGTGCTCGAGATCTGCGTGGCCGACGGCGACCTCGTGGAGTTTGGCAGCTGCCTCATGAGGATCGGATAGGTGATATCCATGAACAAAGAAGAGCTCAAGAAGCTGTTGCCGCATCGCGAGCCGATGCTTTTGCTCGACGAAGCCGAGCTAGTGGGCGACGAGGCCCGCGGCAAGATCACGATT
>CABSNA010000328.1 GCA_902478865.1 uncultured Collinsella sp. | reverse complement strand
GGTCATCAACTTCCAGGAGCGCGTGATTCTGGTCGCGGGCACCGGCTACTCCGGCGAGATCAAAAAGTCCATCTTCAGTGTCATGAATTACTTGCTGCCCGTCGAGGACGACGTGCTGCCCATGCATTGCTCCGCCAGCATGGACCCCGTCACGCATGAGACCGCGGTGTTCTTTGGCCTGTCCGGCACCGGCAAGACCACGCTTTCGGCCAACCCCACGCGCCTGCTGATCGGCGACGACGAGCACGGCTGGTCCGATATGGGCATCTTTAACGTCGAGGGCGGCTGCTACGCCAAGTGTGAGGGCCTGGACGCGTTCCACGAGCCCGAGATCTTCAACGCCGTTCGCTTTGGCGCCATCTGTGAAAACGTGGTACTCGATGAGAATCGCAAGCCCAACTACGACGACGTCTCGATCACGCACAACACGCGCGTGGCCTACCCCGTGGAGCACATTCCCAACGCGTGGACCAAGGGCATGGGCACCACTCCGAGCGTCGTGCTCTTCCTGACCTGCGACGCCTTTGGCGTGCTGCCGCCTATCTCGCGTCTGACGGCCGACGCCGCCATGTACCACTTTGTGACGGGCTTTACGGCCAAGATCCCCGGCACCGAGGTTGGCGTCACCGAACCCACGCCCACGTTCTCCTCGCTGTTTGGCGAGCCGTTTATGCCGCTCGACCCCATGGTCTACGCTAAGATGCTCGGCGAGCGCATCGCCGACGGCCGCACGCGCGTCTACCTGGTCAACACCGGTTGGATTGGCGGCGGTTATGGCGTGGGCCATCGCATCGAGCTTGCCTACACGCGCGCCCTGGTGGCCCGCGCCCTCGACGGTACCATCGAGGACAGCGAGTTCGTGCACGACGATATCTTTAATGTCGACATTCCCACTACGTGCCACGGCGTGCCCGACGGCATCCTGGTGCCGCGCCAGTACTGGCAGAGCACCGCGCGCTACGACGAGGCGGCGCACAATCTGGCAGTGATGTTCGAGGAGAACTTCGAGAAGAAGTACTCGCACCTGCCCGAGTCCGTCAAAGCCGCCGGCCCGCACGCCCAGGTGTCCGCCGAGGCCCGTCATCGCGGCCGTGGGCTGCTGGGACTTCGCCACTAGCGTCGCCTCAGACCCAAAAGCACCATAAGGGGACAGACACCTTTGTGGTGGTTTTGCTCGCGTGGATGACTCGGGTTACAATACGCCTGACATATCGTCCCCTTCTCCGGATGGGGACAGCGTAAGCGCTCTTGTGGCGGCACCGTAGGACTTTGAAGGTGGCCGCCGTGAGGGCGCTTTTTGTTTAGACGCCCTCGCTCGGGGGCGCACAGTGAAGGGAGAGCGTATGAAGGGCTTTATTGCCGAGGATTCTTTTTGGGAGCTGTTTCCGCAGGCGGCGGTCGGCGTCGTGGTCGTAAAGGGCATGAAGCCCGCGGCTCAGATTCCCCAGGATGACGTGGACGCGATCGCCGCGCTGCTTGACCGCGCCAACATCGATGCGGAGCGCCACCTGACGAGCGATACCATCAGCGAGAATGCGCCGGTCAAGGCATGGCGCGAGGCGTATCGCCTGTTCAAGACCAAGAAGGGCGCCCGCTGCTCGATCGAGAACTTGCTCAAGCGCGTGCTCAAGGGCAAGCCGGTGGGCCACATTACGCCCGCGGTGGACATCTACAACACGGTGTCGTTGACCTATGCGCTGCCCGTGGGAGGCGAGGATCTGCATGCGATTGAGGGAGACCTTCGCCTGAAGGTGACCGACGGCGGCGACGCGTTCTTGCCACTTGGCGAGGAGGCAGATGATCCG
>CABSNA010000327.1 GCA_902478865.1 uncultured Collinsella sp. | reverse complement strand
GTTATCGAACTGCGCTTTGGCCTTGTCGACGGACATCCCCGCACGCTCGAGGAAGTCGGTCGTGAGTTTGGCGTCACGCGCGAGCGCATCCGCCAGATCGAGTCCAAGACTCTGGCCAAGCTTCGCCACCCGAGCCGTAGCAGTAAGCTGAAGGACTATATCGAGAGCTAGTCAAGCAAGAGGCGCCCTCAAGCACATCCGCTTGGGGGCGCTTTCATGTAGACATTGGGGACGTTCTTGAATGACTGGTCGTTTAAGAACGTCCCCAATGACTGGGTCGGAAAATTTCTTAAAAAAGTTCTTGCCCTGAGCTGATTCGTCCGTATAATAAACTTCGTTGCTTGAGAGCACGCACCTATTCCTCGGTAGCTCAATGGTAGAGCACGCGGCTGTTAACCGCGCTGTTGTAGGTTCGAGTCCTACCCGGGGAGCCAGAATTTATCAGCCCTTTCCGTTGGGCTTTAAATTCCTCGGTAGCTCAATGGTAGAGCACGCGGCTGTTAACCGCGCTGTTGTAGGTTCGAGTCCTACCCGGGGAGCCAGAATTTATCAGCCCTTTCCGTTGGGCTTTAAATTCCTCGGTAGCTCAATGGTAGAGCACGCGGCTGTTAACCGCGCTGTTGTAGGTTCGAGTCCTACCCGGGGAGCCAGGTTGTAAAACCCGTCGCTTATGCGGCGGGTTTTTTCATGTCGCGGTCGCCGTTCGCGAACGTTACCATATCAACATTTCGTGTCGAGGATGTAATCCCGCGACCCACCACCTCAACACGGCGCGCTCGTTGTAGAATATTGCAATGATTGCTCCCACGACATGGTGCCGCGAGCACCAGATAAGGAGATTCTTGTGTCTGAGACCATTAACGGCAGCCTGAGCGTCTCGAACGACGTTATTGCCGATATTGCCGGTTATGCCGCGATGACGTGCTATGGCGTCGTCGGTATGGCTGAGCAGCTCCAGGGCGCCGAGAGCGTGCGCCTGCTTGCCGGTCAGCGCCTCCGCAAGGGCGTGCTTGTCTCCGCCGACGAGAACGGCCTTACGGTCGATCTTCACGTCGTGCTCGAGAACGGCGTCAACATGAAGTCCGTCTGCCACAATCTTTCGAGTTCCGTTGCCTTCACTCTGCAGGAGGTCGCCCAGATCGATCCCGCTAGCCTTAAGATCGGCATCCACATCGACGCGCTCAAGAGCCGTCTGAACTAGCATCCGAAAACGGAGATTCAAATACCCATGATTGCAAAGACCATTCGCACCTGTTTTCCGATCGCTGCGGCTGCCGTTTCCGACAAGGCCGAGGAGATCAACAAGCTCAACGTCTTCCCCGTACCCGATGGCGATACCGGCACCAACATGTCGCTCACGCTCGCCTCGGTGACCAAGGAGCTCTCTGTCCTTCCCGCCGATGCCGATATGGAGGCCATCGCCGGTGCCATCACCCACGGCTCTCTCATGGGCGCTCGCGGTAACTCCGGCGTTATTACCTCGCAGATTCTTCGCGGCGTGGCCGAGGGCCTTGTCTCTGCCGACGAGCCTATTACGTCCGCCAATATTGCCTTCGCCTTCCGTCGTGCCGTCAAGGTCGCCTTCCAGGCCGTCCGCAAGCCCATCGAGGGCACGATCCTCACGGTCCTGCGCGATGTCTCGACCAAGGCCGATGAGTGCGAGAAGAAGAAGTTCTCGGCCGAGGATGCGCTCGATGCTATCGTCGTCGAGGCGTACCAGTCCGTTGCTCGCACGCCCGACCTGCTGCCCGTTCTGAAGGAGAACGGCGTGGTCGACTCCGGCGCCTTTGGCTTTGCCATCTTCTTGGAGA
>CABSNA010000326.1 GCA_902478865.1 uncultured Collinsella sp. | reverse complement strand
GCTGGCCCGAGCGCGTCAAGCAGATGCAGGCCAACTGGATCGGTCGCTCCGAGGGCGCCGAGGTCGACTTTACCCTGTGCGACCAGGATGGTGAGCCCATCGAGGGCGATGAGGGCAAGATCACCGTCTTCACCACGCGTGCCGATACGCTCTTTGGCGTCTCCTTCTTTGTCCTGGCTCCCGAGTACGCTCGTCTGCACGAGCTTGTCGAGGGCACGGAGTACGAGCAGGCCGTCACCAAGATTGTCGAGGACTCCAAGCATATCTCTGCCGTGGAGCGTGCCCAGGGCACCCTCGAGAAGCACGGTGCCTTTACGGGCCGCTACGTGGTGAACCCCGTCAACGGCGAGAAGGTCCCCGTGTGGGTTGCCGATTATGTCGTTGCCGACTACGGCACCGGCGCCGTCATGGCCGTTCCCTGCGGCGACCAGCGCGACTTTGAGTTTGCCCGCAAGTATGACCTGCCTATTGTGCCGATCATCCTGGATGATGACGACCGCGCTGCCGTCGAGGCCAGCGGCGAGACCATCGATACCTTCCATGCCGAGACCGTCGACTGGGATTGCGCCCACGCTGCCGAGGGCACGCTTGTCCAGTCCGGCAAGTACACCGGCATGCGCGGCGGCAAGCATTCCGAGGGCGAGGCTGCGATCGTGGCCGACCTCGAGGCCATGGGCTGCGGCCGTCGCAAGGTCGAGTTCCGTCTGCGCGACTGGCTCATCAGCCGCCAGCGCTATTGGGGCAACCCCATCCCGGCCATCCACTGCGAGCACTGCGGCATCGTGCCCGTGCCCGAGGATCAGCTGCCGGTGACGCTGCCCGAGAACCTGGACCTGGGCGCCGGCGAGACCCTCGCCGAGTGCAAGGACTTCTACGAGACCACCTGCCCGGTCTGTGGCCGCCCGGCTAAGCGCGAGACCGATACCATGGACACCTTCACCTGCTCCAGCTGGTATTACCTGCGCTATACCGACCCGCACAACACCGAGCTGCCCTTCTCCCGCGAGGCGGCTGACCGTTGGATGCCCGTCGATAACTACATCGGCGGCATCGAGCACGCCATTTTGCACCTGCTCTACAGCCGCTTCTTTACCAAGGCACTGCGCGACCTGGGCCTGCTGAGCGTTGACGAGCCCTTCACCAACCTGCTGTGCCAGGGCATGGTCAAGGACGAGAACGGCGACACCATGTCCAAGTCCAAGGGCAACGTCGTGCCCCCGAGCTCGGTTATCGAGCCCTACGGCGCCGACACCATGCGTTTGGCGATCCTGTTTATCGCCCCGCCCGAGAAGGACTTCGACTGGGATCCCAAGGCCGTCGAGGGCGCCAACCGCTTTATCAAGCGCGCCTGGCGTATCGTGTGGCAGCTCGTCCAGTCGGGTGACGCCAACGTGGCCTTCGACAAGTCCGTGCTCGACGAGACCGCGATGAAGCTCTACCGCGAGCGTCACCGCACCATTGCCAAGTGCACCGAGGACTTCGATCGCGGCCAGTTCAACACCGCGATCTCGGCCGTCATGGAGCTCGTCAACGCGGCGAGCGCCTACCTCAACGCCACCGAGGGTGCTGACCGCGACAAGGCCCTGTGCTACGGCGTGGCCAAGGACATCGTGAGCGTTCTGGCGCCCATCTGCCCGTTCTGGGCCGACGAGCTGTGGCACGAGGCGCTCGGCTGCGAGGGCAACGCCTACACCGCCGCCTGGCCCGAGTTCGACCTGGCCGAGTCCATCGAGGACACGGTGCAGATCGTCGTACAGGTGCTCGGCAAGGTCCGTGGCCGCATTGACGTCGCCCGCGACGCCTCCAACGAGGA
>CABSNA010000325.1 GCA_902478865.1 uncultured Collinsella sp. | reverse complement strand
AGATGTGTATAAGAGACAGTGCCAGCAGTGTACACAATTCGTAGCGGTTGGGCATATCGAGAAACGAGGTGGGTTCGTCGAGCAGGATAATCGGCGTATCCTGCGCCAACGCCCGTGCGATCATGATGCGCTGGCACTCGCCGTCCGACATCTTGTCCATCGTGCGCTCCGCATAAGCCTCCATGCCCACCGAGGCGAGCGACCGCATGACGATCTCCTTGTCGACCTCCTGCATCTTTCCAATCCAGTTGGTATAGGGTGCGCGGCCGATAGCCACGACATCCTTGCATTTGAGATTGGCGATGCGTGTGCGCTCGGTCGTGACGAATGCCAGCGTTCTGGCCATTTCTGCTGCTCGCATATCGGCGGCGTTATGCCCGTCGAGCAGGATTCGGCCGGTATAACGGCGGTTCAGTCCGGCGATGGCTCGAAGCAGTGTCGATTTGCCCGTGCCGTTGCGCCCGATAAGGGCAGTCAGCCTGCCCTTTTCTATGGTGGTTTCCACCTCGCAGAGCAAGGTGCGCTCGCCGTAGCCTATGGAAAAATCGTGTAACTTTATCATGCGGTGACGGATTTATTGCGCAAGACCACCCACACCACGATGGGGATTCCCAGCAATGCGGTGATGGCGTTGATCGGCAGGGTGAACATTTTAGAAACGAGGTCGCAAAGAAGCAGCACCGCCGCACCCGAAAGAACGGTTCCCGGTACGAGTACCCGATGGTCGCTGTTGCGGAACAGCATTCTCGTGACGTGGGGCATGGCCAGTCCGATGAAGCCTATCGGACCGCAAAAGGCGGTCACCGTACCAGCAAGCAGCGTCGTGGAGAGGAACAGCAGCCCGCGCGAGCGTCGGATGTTCAGCCCCATCGTCACGGCATACTCCTCGCCGAACAGCAGTAAGTTGAGCGGCTTGATCGTCACCACCGCCAACAACAGTCCGGCGATAATCGACGGGACGAGTACCGCAAGCTGGTCGAAGGTCACGTCGCCGAGCGACCCCATCGTCCAAATGACAAAGGCTTTCAGGGATTCTTCCTTGCTGAGATATTGCAATATCTGTACAATCGCGCCGACTCCCGACGAGAACATCATGCCGAGAATCAGAATCACCATGATGTCCTTGATGCGGTGGCCGACGGCGGCGATGACGACCAGCACGAGCGCCGCTCCGAGCCAAGCCGCCCCGGCAATGCCTATCGACGAACCGAAGCCTGCAAGCACGACGAGTGCCACGCCGAGGCTCGCGCCCGAACTGATGCCGAGCACGTAGGGGCCGGCAAGAGGATTGCGGAAGAGGGTTTGCATCTGAAGACCGCTGACCGACAGAGCTGCTCCGGCCAGCAACGCGACCACCGCCTTAATCAGTCGGATATTCAGTATAATTTTCGCCGTCGCCCGCGGGCAGTCGCCGCCCGTCAAAGCCGCCCATACATCGCCGAGCGGTACGGCGACTGCCCCCACCGCCAAATCCAGCAGAAACAGGAAAAGGGTGAGGGCGGCCAGCATGGCAAACAATATGGCGGAACGGGAGCGCATCTATTTCAGTTGCTTGTAATAGACGAAATCTTCCTCGACCAGTTCGGGGTGGAATATCTTCACGAGGTCTCGCAGCACGAGGTCGGGATTTACGACCGCCGACTCATAGTAGTCGTTGCCGCCAGCAGCATTGGTGCGGGCGTTGTTGTTATAGACCTGTCCACCACGGAAACAGCGGGTGTCGATGAACTTCGGGCATGCGGCTTTCAGTTCATCAAGCGTGTTCGCCATCCCCACATGCTGTCTCTTATACACATCTCCGAGCCCACGAGACGCTCA
>CABSNA010000324.1 GCA_902478865.1 uncultured Collinsella sp. | reverse complement strand
AGGCCCAGTTGCCCGGGTCGATAAAGCCGACGGTCACGAGCAGCCCGGGGCCGATGTGCCGGGCGATATCCAGACCTCCGTGGCCTCCGGTGCGGTGCGAGCCAAAGTGTTGTTTGAGATGGTTGAGCATGGTGAGCTCCTGCGTGCCGTTTGTTTGACGCCGCAAAGCATACCCGTTTTAGACTCAAAAGTTAACCATGACTAACAAAATTGTTGTATTTGAATAGGATGGTGAAAGGGAGTTGCCGAAATGTCTTGATCTGTAACGACTAGGGATGGAAATTGGGTCTTACTGTTACAGATTGAGATGTTTGAAGCGGTGAGCTTACAGGCCGAACTTGGGGCCCTTGCTGTCGCCCTTGAGCTCGGCGGCACCCACTCGCAGGGCGCGCGTTACGCGATTGTTTCGAAACGGGCGGGAAACACAACGGGCCGGCGATGCTCCTAGTATGCCTAGTCAACTGACTGTCTAAATATCTAGGGGAGGATCGCGATGCAGGCAGATTCCGCTCAGCAGCAGGGCCTTTATCGCCCCGAATTCGACCACGATGCATGCGGCATCGGCGCGCTTGCCGATATCAATGGTGAGCGCCATCACCAGATTCTGGACGACGCGCTGTCCATTCTGGTCAACTTGGAGCACCGCGGCGGCACGGGCCTCGAGAAGAACACCGGCGATGGCGCCGGTATCCTGTTCCAGGTTCCGCATCACTTTTTTCGTAAAGAGGCTCAAAAGTGCGGCCAGATTCTGCCGGCAGAGGGCGACTATGGCGTGGCCATGCTGTTCTTCCCGCAGGACGACAAGGGCGTAGAGGATGCCCGCCGCGTGTTTGAGGAGGGCTGCGCCGAGGCCGGCGTGCCGCTGCTCTTTTGGCGCGAGGTGCCGGTCGACCCGCACGACCTGGGCGAGACGGCCCGCGCCTGCATGCCTACTATCCTGCAGGCCTTCCTGGGCCGCCCCGACGACACGCCGGCAGGTGACGCCTTCGAGCGCCGCCTGTACGTGTGCCGCCGCACCATCGAGAAGAAGGCCGACGCCGAGTTTGCCCTGCGAGACAAGATCTTCTACGTGTGCTCCATGAGCTCGCGCACTATCGTGTACAAGGGCATGCTCGTCGCCACGCAGATGCGCCGCTTCTTCATCGATCTCAACGATGCCGCCGTCAAAACGGCCGTGGCGCTCGTCCACTCGCGCTACTCCACCAACACCACGCCCAGCTGGGAGCGTGCGCACCCCAACCGCTTTATCATCCACAACGGCGAGATCAACACCCTCAAGGGTAACGTCAACTGGATTCGTGCCCGCGAGCCCAACCTGTACAGCCCCGTGCTGCAGCATGATCTTGAGCGCGTGATGCCGATCATCAACCGCGAGGGTTCCGACTCCGCGATTCTGGACAACGTGCTCGAATTCTTGGTCATGAACGGTCGCCCGCTGACGCGTGCCGCGTCCATGCTGCTGCCCGAGCCGTGGGACCACAACGATAGCCTGAGTGAGGAGCGCCGCGCCTACGACGCTTACCAGTCCATGCTCATGGAGCCCTGGGACGGCCCGGCGGCCATCGCCTTTACCGACGGTCGCACGCTGGGCGCCGCCCTCGACCGCAACGGCTTGCGCCCCGCCCGCTACTACGTGACGCGCGATGGCCGCTTTATGCTGGCAAGCGAAGTGGGCACCATCGAGGTACGCCCCGAGAACATCCTGACGAGCGGCTGCCTGGGACCGGGCCAGATGCTCGAGGTCGATTTTGCCCGCGGCCGCGTGATCTACAACGACGAGCTGCGCGCCCGCTATGCCAAGGAGAAGCCCTACCGCGACT
>CABSNA010000323.1 GCA_902478865.1 uncultured Collinsella sp. | reverse complement strand
ATGCTCAACCCCGGCGACGAGGTCATCATCCCCACGCCGGCCTTTGGCCTGTACGAGAGCATCGTCGTGGCCAACCACGCCAAAGCGGTCTTTTTGGATACGGAGCCTGCGCAATTTCAGATTGATGAGGAGGCGCTTCGTGCCTGCGTGACGCCGGCGACCAAGGCCATCGTCATCTGCACGCCCAACAATCCTACGGGTTGCATCCTCAACGCGGCTTCGCTCGACGCCGTGGCGCGCGTGGCAGAGCAGGCGGGCATCTACGTGGTCTGCGACGACGTATACAACCGCCTGGTTTATGTGGGTGGCTACGAGCGCTTTACCCAGCGCCACCCGGAGCTTCGCGATCAGACGGTAGTTATCGAGAGCTTCTCCAAGCCCTGGGCTATGACCGGCTGGCGCCTGGGCTGGCTCGCAGCCGCAGCCCCCGTCATCGCCGAGATCGCAAAAGCTCACCAATACCTAGTATCGAGCGCCGTCTCCTTCGAGATGGACGCCGCAGCCCGAGCCCTCACCGTCGACCCAGCCCCCATGCTCAAAGTCTACCGAGTCCGCCGCGAGCGCGTACTCGCAGCCTTAGACGCCATGGGCCTCGACGTAGTGGAACCGGCAGGCGCCTTCTACGCCTTCCCCAGCATCAAACAATTCGGCCTAACAAGCGAAGACTTCTGCATCAAAGCCATCAAAGAGGCAAACGTAGCCCTAGTCCCCGGAAACTGCTTCGGAACCGAAGGCCACATCCGCCTAAGCTATTGCGTCTCCGACGAAAACCTGGACGAAGGCCTCCACCGCCTGTCCACCTTCATTTCGACCTTGTAGTCCTCAGGGACGCAACACATCAGCCCACCGACATAAGGGTTATGCGTGGGGCGCGCCGGCCAACGGCAACCCTGGCTGCCCCAAAGTCAACACAGGTCGCGCCGCCAAAGGCCAGGCGCAAGCTTTTCGTAGATTCCGCACGAGCCGAAGAGCACTAAATGTGCTCTTCGTGCGAGCCCAGGACCTGACCGAGCGAAAAGCTTGCGCCTGGCCTTTGGCGGCGCGACCGAGATGGTGGAATTGTGTGCAGCCAGGGTTGCCGTTGACCGACGCCGGGGTCCCCGCCATAATACTTTCGGTTCACGCACGAATCCGCTGCCAGAGACAGCCGGTGCAAACGGGCATCGCCCGCGAGCTTAATGGGACTTCCCGCCAGCCGAGGTGGTCGAGTAGATATGTCTTCTCGCCCCCGTCGCTCATGCAGCGCGGGGGCTTTCTTTTTGGACATGCCCCCGTCACGTCCTTGTGGCGGACCGTGCCCGGAAAGAATTCGAGGAGGTGTAATTCATGCCCCAGCAGTACAAAATCGACAAGGTTGCAGAGATCGAGTCCCGTATCGCCGAGAACGCCGGTCTGTTCGTCGTCAACTACAACGGTCTGACGGTTAAGCAGGCTCAGGAGCTGCGTCATCAGCTTCGCGAGTGCGGCGCCGAGATGAAGGTCTACAAGAACAACCTGGTCAAGATCGCTCTCAAGAACCAGGAGCAGCCCGAGCTCGACGAGATCCTCGCCGGCCCCGTCGCTTATGTGTTCTACGAGACCGAGCCGGTCGAGGCCGCTAAGACCCTTAAGGACTTCTCCGCTAAGTCCAAGGGCGTCCTTGAGATCAAGGGCGGTATCTCCGACGGCAAGGCCGTTTCCGCTGATGATGTTAAGGCTATCGCCGAGCTGCCCACCAAGGATCAGCTTCTCGGCCAGATCGCCGGTCTCATCTCCGGTTTCGCTCGCGACATCGCTGTCTGCGTCAACGGCGTTTCCTCTGGTCTCGCTCGTTCGATCCAGCAGGT
>CABSNA010000322.1 GCA_902478865.1 uncultured Collinsella sp. | reverse complement strand
CGAGCGACGAGGCTTGCCCACAGTGGCGTGCCCGGTGTAGCACATTCGATTGTTAGCGATTTGGTAGTCGGGCATCGAGTGGGGCGCCACTCTTAAGCTGGTCTCGTGATTGTGGCTGGCGTGGCGCACCAACCGATGCCCATTTTTTGTTTGACATAAGGAGTCATAAAGACGATGAATACAGAGCAGTTCGATATCAAGATTCGTGCCGTAGAGGGCGGCGTAACGGCGGCAGCCGGCTTTAAGGCGGCGGGCATCCATGCCGGATTCCGCAAGAATCCCGAGCGCTTGGATTACGCGCTTGTCGTGCCCGATAAGCCCTGTCCCGGCGCCGGCGTGTTTACGACCAACCGCTTTTGCGCAGCGCCTGTGCAGGTGAGCCGCGCCAATCTGGGCGGCGCCGACAAGGGCTATGGCATCATCGCCGGTGTTTCTATCAACTCCGGCAACGCCAACGCCGCCACGGGCGAGACCGGTCTTGCCTGCGCGCGCGAGACCTGCAACATCGCCTCGCAGGTCATCGGCTGCGAGCCCCAGCAGATTTTGGTCGCCTCCACGGGCGTAATTGGTCAGATTCTGCCGATCGACACGTTTGAGACCGCCGTTCCTGCCGCCTACGAGGCACTCTCCGCCCACGGTGGCGCTGATGCCGCCCGCGCTATCATGACGACTGACACG
Source organism: uncultured Collinsella sp. (assembly GCA_902478865.1). Taxonomy (GTDB): domain Bacteria; phylum Actinomycetota; class Coriobacteriia; order Coriobacteriales; family Coriobacteriaceae; genus Collinsella. Next base: position 1,158 of record CABSNA010000322.1, on the reverse strand, counting down.
CACTCCAAGGAGTATGCCGTGTGTTACCGCAGCGAGGCCGCAGGGCACGCAGGCAATGCCTATACGGTGGGCGGTATGTGTAAAGGCTCGGGCATGATCATGCCCAACATGGCAACCATGATCGCGGTCATCTCTACCGATGCCCCCGTCGAGCCGGAGGCGCTCCACTCCCTGCTACTCTCGACCGTCAAACAGACCTTCAACAAGGTAACGGTCGATTCCGACACCTCGACCAACGACACCTGCATCATGCTCGCTTCCGGCGCTGCCGCAAATGCCGAGCCTATTGTCGAGGGCTCTGATGCCTTTGACGAGTTGGCCTTTGCCGTGCATGAGGTGTGCGAGAGCCTGGCGCGCAACATCGCCGCAGATGGCGAGGGCGCATCCAAGCTCGTGACGGTTAATGTCACCGGCGCCGCGAACGACGAGGAGGCCGATATCGCCGCCCGTGCTGTTGCCAACTCGCCGCTCGTCAAGACCTGCATCGCCGGCCACGATTGCAACTGGGGCCGCGTTGCCATGGCGCTCGGTAAGTGCGGCGTGCAGTTTAACCAAGAAGATGTGTCCATCGATATGATGGGTATGCCCGTCTGTCGCGATGGCCTGACCGTTCCCTTTGACGAGGACGAAGCCCTGCGACGTTTTGAGGCGCCCGAGATTGTGATCTCGGCAGACCTGGGCGCAGGGGACGCGGCGACCACCGTGTGGACTTGCGACCTCACGCACGAGTACATCTCCATTAACGGCGACTACCGTTCCTAGACTCCCGATGTGCCGCGCGCCCCGCTGCAATCGCGGGCAACGAGGTGCGGCGCGATAGCTACACGAAAGACGAGGCAGACTATGAAGTTCGCACGCGATTGTCGCTCGAGCGAATCCAACGAAGTTACCGCGCAGCTGCTGTTCGAGGCGCTGCCGTGGATTAAGAACCTGACCGGTAAGACGGTCGTTATCAAGTACGGCGGTGCCGCCATGGTCGACGAGCAGCTGCGTCGTGACGTGATGAGCGACATCGTTCTGCTCAAGATTATCGGCATGCGCCCTGTTATCGTGCACGGTGGCGGCAAGGCCATCAACGAGGCGCTCAGCCACTACGACATCCCCGTCGAGTTTAAGAACGGCCAGCGCGTGACTACGCCTGCCACCATGGACATCGTG
>CABSNA010000321.1 GCA_902478865.1 uncultured Collinsella sp. | reverse complement strand
CACGCGTAAGATCGTCGGCAGCGTCAGATGTGTATAAGAGACAGTAGCTGAAATGGACTTGGCCGAAAGGGCCGCTGGTCCCGGTCGCTGGTTCGCGCTTTGCGTGAACTCCGCGCCACTGTGGGTCAGTTAGGCTTCCGTTGTTGGACCCGCCACATCTTCCCGTCCCAGCATCGATCTTAGCTTCTCAAAGCTCTCCTCGCTCAGACAATGCTCCATGTGGCAGCCCTCTTGCGACGCGACCTCAGCCGAAACACCCGCATCCTCCAGCAGCCCCACGAAAAAGCAGTGACGTTCCCACATTTGACGAGCGACCTCCAGCCCTCGCTCTGTCAGATGAACATCTCGTTTTCCCATTTCGACATAGCCGTTGCTTTCCAGCGTCGCCATGGCCTTGGAAACGCTCGCCTTGGTTACGCCGAGGTGCTCCGCAACGTCGATCGAGCGCACGATGCCCTGACGTTCCGACAGAACGTAGATCGATTCGAGATAGTCTTCTCCGGATTCACGTAGGGCCATGGGCCGCCTTTCGCGATGATTGCTAGTTAGCCTTTGCATACTTTTCACAGCTTACTTTACCGCAAAAGTTGCCCATGTCTTACTACTTTGTCTAAAAGTTAGCCGTGTTTCACAAAACATGCGGGACGAAAACAAAATGGGGACGCCCCGCAAGGAGTGTCCCCAGGTGCCGGCAGAAAAGGAACGTCCCCAGGTGCCGAGCCGCAGCTATAACAGTCCAAAGTGCTTCGCGGCGTTGCAGATCCCGTCGTCGTCCACGGCGGTCGTCACATAGGCCGCCGCAGCCTTCACCGTGTCCTGCGCGTTGCCCATGGCCACGCTCGTGCCCACGGCGGAAAACATCGACAGGTCGTTCTCGCCATCGCCAAAGGCAATCGCCTCGCTCGCATCGACACCCAGGCGCTCCAGCGTCGCCGCCACGCCCAGGTCCTTACCACCGTTAGCGGGGATAATGTCGCAGAACAGGTCACACCAGCGCGTAGTGAGCGAATGCGACACCGCATCGGTCACGATATGCTCGTCGGCCGGGTCCACAAAGGCGCAAAACTGGTAGACCGGTGCGTCAAACGCGTGCTCAAACGGCTCCTCGTGGTAGACGATTCCCGCGTTGCTGCCAGCCGTCACCACGCGCTCGGACAGGCGGTTCACAAACGAGTTCTCGCCCTGCATGCATAGCGAGTCGTAGCGCCCCTGCGCCACCTGGTCCACAATCACCGCGACGTCGTCCGAATCGATCGGGCAGCTGCGGTAAACCCCCTCGGCATCAAAGCAGTGCTGGCCCGAAAGCGTAATGTACGCATCCCAACCCAGGTCGAACAGCCAATCCGGCATCTGGTAGGTCGGGCGACCCGTGGCGATTACGCACGCGATCCCCTGCTCGCGAAAGCTGTCGAGCGCCCGCTGCGCCGACGCCGGAATCTGGTGGGTCTTAAAACTCAGCAGCGTGCCGTCGATATCGAAAAACGCGGCTTTGATCATCCTCGTCTACTCCTCGCCCTCGAGCTTTTCGCTCGCCTCGAGCCACGCCATCTCCAGCTCGTCCATGGCAGCGTGAGCCTCGTCGATCTTTGCCTGCTGCTCGCCGAGCGCCGTGTAGTTGGTGGGATCGACTTGGGCCATTGCTGCCTCGGCCTCCTCAACGCGGGTGCGCTGCGTCTCCATCTTGCGCTCGAGCGAACTCACCTCGCGGCGGAGCTTCTGGCGCTCGGCGTTGGACAGGCCGTTGGGCTGACCGCTCGACTTGGGCTTTTCGGCCGCAGCTGCCGCGGCACCGGTGTCGAACGTGCCGGTCTTGGCGCTCGGCGCGCCCACGGGCTCGCCCTCGG
>CABSNA010000320.1 GCA_902478865.1 uncultured Collinsella sp. | reverse complement strand
GTGGGCTCGGAGATGTGTATAAGAGACAGCTCTCAGGCCGGCTCGCTGGTGACGCCCGAGCACCTGCGCTTTGACTTCACGCACTTTGAGGCCCTGTCCTCCGAGCAGCTCAAGGCTGTTGAGGACCTGGTCAACCAGCAGATCTTTGCATCTAAGCCGGTCGTGACCCGCGTCATGGGCATCGACGAGGCCAAGGCCGCCGGCGCCGTCGCCCTGTTTGGCGAGAAGTATGGCGACGTCGTCCGCGTCGTTTCCGTGGGCGCCGAGGACCAGCCGTTCTCCCGCGAGCTCTGCGGTGGTACGCATGCTACCAACACTGCCGAGATCGGCCTGTTCAAGATTATCTCCGAGTCCTCCACGGGCTCGAACGTCCGCCGTATCGAGGCCGTTACCTCTAAGGGCGCCCTCGACTACATGGCCAACCGCCTGGCACTCGTTGACGCCGCTGCCGCTGCGCTCAAGTGCCGCGTTGACGAGGTTCCCGCTCGTGTGGAGAACCTGCAGGCCGAGCTGCGCGAGACGTCTAACAAGCTCAAGAAGGCGCTGACCGGTGGCTCCTCCGACGCTATCTCCAGCGCCATCGAGGGCGCCGTCGAGCTCGACGGCTATAAGCTCGTCGTCGCTGAGCTCCAGGGCCTTGAGGCTGCTGACCTGCGCAACGTCTGGGATACCGTGCACCAGAAGGTCGCCGGCCCTGTCGCCTGCGTCGTTGCCAGCGTGACCGAGAAGGGCACGCCTGCGTTGCTCGCTGCTGGCTCCGACGACGCCGTGAAGGCCGGTTTCCACGCCGGCAACGTGATTAAGCAGATTGCGGGCCTGGTCGACGGTCGCGGTGGCGGCCGTCCCAACATGGCCCAGGCCGGTGGCAAGAACGCCGCCGGTATCGCCGATGCCCTCGCGGCCGCCAAGACCGCGCTCGGCGCCTAAGTAGTCGCTGTGGTCGCGCTCGCGCTGGACATAGGGGAGACCAGGATCGGCATCGCCGTCTCGAGCCGTGATGGCAAGATGGCGATGCCCGTCAAGGTGCTCCCGGCCGCCGAGGTTACAGGTATGGCCAAGACGTTCCGTTACCTGGTCGAGGACTATGAGCCCGACATCTTGGTGAGCGGGCGTCCCCTGACCATGGCCGGTGAACCTGGCCCTCAGGCCGAGCGCGTTGCCGCTGTGGCGCAAAAGATTGCCGACGAGCTCGATCTTCCGTTGGAGTTTGAGGACGAGCGTCTGTCCTCGCAAGAGGCCAAGCGTATCCTGCGCGAGCAGGGACTCAACGAAAAGCAGATGAGGGGCAAGATCGACATGATCGCCGCCAGCCTGTTCTTGCAGACGTGGCTCGATCGCAAAAACGAGGAGGTTTCGCATGTCTAGCGCTTTCGATCCGCGCCAGCAGAGTCGTCAGGGTCAGTCCGTGCCACGCCCTGCTCAGCCTGGCCAGCGCCCGGCGCAGCCGACGCAGCGTTCGGCTCAACCTACTCGGCGTACTGCTCAACAGCCCGCCGCTCGTCCCGCGCAGCCCGCGGGCGGTTCCCGCTTTAAGCAGCAGGCTCCTGCCCAGCGTACGCAGGGACAGGCACCGCAATCACGCTCCCACGCACATCATGCTCATGGCTCGCACGGCGTTGCTCCGGCCACGCGCTCGAGCTATAACACGCGCGCTCGCCGTGGTGCCCAAAAGAAAAGCTCCCCGGTGCCTATGATTATCGGTGGCGTCGTCGCCGTGCTTGCGCTTGTCGCGATCGTTTTCTTTGTCGTGCCAGCTGTCAAGGGCTTTTTTGCTGGTGAGGATGCGAAAGTCACTGCTGGCCAGCAGGTTACTATCACTATTCCCTGTCTCTTATACACATCTG
>CABSNA010000319.1 GCA_902478865.1 uncultured Collinsella sp. | reverse complement strand
CCAAAAAGTGCGCCGGAGACAAAGCTGAAAGTCTTACCCATGATCATTCCTCTCCTGCGGGCACGTCGGTGCCCACCGTTTGAATGCTGTCCATTATACCCGCAGCGTATCACTTGCCGCTCCGCTCATCTGCGTACGGCAAAGGCGCAGGTACGTGATGGTGATAAACGCGTAGGCCTACTCCTGGGGCATAGCCGACATGGCCACCGTGGCACCCGGGTCCTCGCCGGCGCCGTCCACGAGCGGCAGGCTGCCCTCATGCGCAGGTCCTGCCGGAACCGTCGCCGCACCGCCAAAGACGGCAGCGGAAGCCTCGTGGTTCTCGGCAACCGCGCCCTCGGTATCAATCGCCGCCTGTCGGTATCAATCGCCGCCTGGGGCTCGTCGTCAAAGTTGGGGACACCCTGGGGCTCGGTGGGAACAGGCTCGGCGGTCGCATCGGCAACGGGCTCGGCGTCGGCCGGCACATCGCCCTCGTCAGCGCCCTCGTTCTCGGCAGCATCTTCGCCGTTCGCAGCGGCGACGGCCTCGTGAGGATCCTTGCCCTCGGCCTCGGCGCGCATGCCCAGCACCAGGTTGCGCAGGCCCGCGACCGTGCCTTCCACGTCGGGGGCAGGCTGGTCGGCGTGCAGGTACGCCCAGTCCATCATAAAGGTGGCCGAAGACAGCGCACCGATGGCCAGCGCGTCGTCGGGGCACGAAAGCTCAACCTCAAAGACGCGCTCGTCGTGCTCGCTTACGCGCGTGCGGCCGCACGAGATGCTACCGGCAAGACCGGTCTCGTTCATGAGCTCGACCGTCACATGCTCAAGCAGATGGCAAAGCTCGGTCTGGCCCATGCAGTCCTGGAACTCGCGACCGGAATCACCCAGGCACAGGTGCTTGGCAATCGCCGGCACCAGGTAATACACGCGCGCCGTGGCCTCGATATCCTCCGAGGTCATGAGCGGCATGCCGGGGTTCACCAGCACATGCGCGCAGATCTTGTCCTCGCTGACGGTGACCTTAAGGATGTTGAACAGGCCTGCCATAACTCTCCCCTACTCTTCCTTGCCCTACTCGTCGCCGTCGTGCGGGTCCGCAAAACCCGCGTCCGGCGCCGCCGGCTTATCTGCCGAGGACTCGGAATCCTTCTTATCGGTTTCGGCCGGAGCGATCACGCGAATGAGCGAGATGCGCTGGCCACGCATCGACTGCACCTTAAACTTGTACCCCGCAACCTCAAACACCTCTCCGATATCGGGCACCGAGTCGCAAAGCTCCAAAATCCAGCCGGCGATGGTCTCATAATCATCGCTTTCCTCGAGCGGCCAACCAAGCTCAATCGCGTCATCGCACGAAAAACGCCCATCGACAAGCCACTCGCGGCGCGAAAGGCGCGTGAGGTACTTGTTGTCGGGGTCGAACTCGTCCTCGATCTCGCCCACGATCTCCTCGACAATGTCCTCGATGGTGATGATGCCGGCCGTGCCACCGTACTCGTCCACGACCACCACGATCTGGTCGTGCGAGGTCTGCATCTCGGACAGCAGCGGCAGGATGTCCTTGGTGTCGGGCACAAAGGTAGCGTCGCGCAAAAAGTCGGCGATGGGCTGGTCACCCTTGCCGTCGAGCGAAGGCTGAATCAGGTCCTTGATGTGCGCGATGCCGGCGACGTTGTCGGGATCCTCATGATAGACGGGGATGCGGCTAAAGCCGGTCTGGCGCATAGCGGACAGCACGTCGGCGACCGTCTCGTCGTCCTCGCACATGGTGGTGTCCACGCGCGGCACCATGACCTCGCGGGCAACGGTGTCGCCCAGGTCGAAGATCTCGTGGATCATGCGCTTTTCCTCGTCGAGCAG
>CABSNA010000318.1 GCA_902478865.1 uncultured Collinsella sp. | reverse complement strand
CTGTTTGGTTACTATAGAACGGCTGTTACGGAGAGCTGACCGAGAGGCCGAAGGTGCTCGCCTGCTAAGCGAGTATGCCCCAAAAGGGCATCTGGGGTTCGAATCCCCAGCTCTCCGCCAGTTTAACTTTAAAGAAGGGTCCCATCGGGGGCCCTTTTTTATTATCGAGAAAGGGCGCTGGGGATTCGAACCCTCAAAAAAGGAGGCATCCTTTCGGACACCTCCTTTCAGCGAGTGTATTGTTCTTCGGTCTTACATCTCGGGCGCCTTGGCGACGGTCTCGCTTTCTGCCGTGAGTGGGCGGTTGTCGATGCGGCGGCCCAGGCGGTCGAGCTTCACAAGGAGCCACTCAATGGGATTCGGCCCTGCGCCTTCCTCGTCAGCAACCAGGTCCATGACGGCGATCTTGGTGCCGTCTTGCTTGAGCGTAACGCTGCCCACCTTGTCGCCCACATGCACCGTGCCCGAAAGATCGTCGTAGCTAACCTTTTCGGTCACCTCGCCGGCAAGGGAAAACACGGTCGCTTGCGCCGTGGGGTCGGCGAGTGTGGCGTCGATTGTCTTATCCGTCCAGTCGGTTTGGCCAATGCGCGCCATAAGCGGGTTGCCGTTGGCGGTCTTTTCCTGCGTGTTGGCGATTGCGACCGTCACCTTGTGGCCGTAGTACCAGTTGGCAAGGGTGGCGGTATCGGTAAAGCGCTGATCGGTGGTGGTGGAGTTCAAAATAACGGTGTAGATCTCGTCGCCGTCGCGGTTGTAGGCGCTCGTAAAGCAATAGCCCGCGTCGTCGGTGGTGCCGGTCTTGCCACCGATGTTGCCATCTTGGCCCAGCAAATAGTTATGCGTGTCCATGGAATGCGAATGGTCGGTGCCGTCGGCGCCCGTGACTTCGATCCAGGAATCCTCGCTCGCTACGACCTCGCGGATCGTGTCGTTTTTCATGGCCTCCTGCATCATCAGCGCTACGTCGTGTGCGGTTGAGTGCATATCGCCAGCCCACTCATCAAAGTCCAGACCATGCGGGTTTTCAAAAAGCGTACCGGTGCAGCCGAGCTTCTTAGCGCGCTCGTTCATGGCCTTCACAAATGTGGCCTCGGCGTCTTTGGTCTTAGGGTCGATTTTCTTGCCCACATATTCGGCGAGCACGATGGCGGCGTCGTTGCCCGAGGGAATCATCAGGCCGCGCAGTGCCTGCTCCACGGTAAGCTCGTCGCCTTCGAGCAAGCCGGCGGTCGAATTACCCACGGTGGCTGCGGCGTTGCTCACCGTGACCTTCTCGTCCATCTTGCAATTCTCGACGGTTAGGATTGCGGTCATGACCTTGGTGATTGAGGCAATCTTGACCTGCTCATCGGCGTCGCGGGCATAGTAGACGGTGCCGTCTTTGCCCACGACGAGGGCATTGGTCGCATCGATATCGGGCAGGTTTTCGGCCGTGATACCGCGCACATCGGCGGTTTTGCCGCAAACATTGTCGGTCGTGAGCACTTGGGCGCCGGCGACGGTGGGCACGCCAGCGGCAAGGGCGATAGCGCAGACAAAGCCGGCGGCAAGCTGGGCTGAGCGCTTTGCAAAAGGGGTGAGGGACTTCACGGATTTCGCTTTCGACGGGATGGTCTCTTCTGGAACTAGAGTATATCGTTTGCCGGCGTCGGCGATCATCGCGTGCGTGCGTGGCCCACATCCGCACCCGAACGGGCACAAGGGTGCTTAAGGCCGACTTAATCACCCACGCTTGTTGTGTGTGGCGTGCGTCGCCTCGGGCATAATGGAGCGCGAGAGGAGCACGCATGAACGAGCGCATTTTGGTAGTTGATGACGAGAAGGCCATCGCCGACTTGGTTGG
>CABSNA010000317.1 GCA_902478865.1 uncultured Collinsella sp. | reverse complement strand
GATTCATGAGCGTCTCGTGGGCTCGGAGATGTGTATAAGAGACAGTATTTAGACAGTCAGTTGACTAGGCATACTAGGAGCATCGCCGGCCCGCTGTGTTTCCCGCCCGTTTCGAAACAATCGCGTAACGCACACCTTACGAGTGGGTACCGCCGACCTCAAGGGCGACAACATAGGCCCCAAGTTCGGCCTGCAAACTCACCTCTTCAAACATCTCAATCTGTAACAGTAAGACCCAATTTCGACGACTAACTGTTACAGATTGAGATGTTTTCGAGAGACGGTTCCGAATGTCTCAATCTGTAACATGAAGGGCCGGTTTTTGCAGCTAACTGTTACAGATCGAGATTTTCCATAGGACCATTTCTTCCTGTCTCGATCTGTAACACCTAGGCCCAATTTCCATCCCTAGTTGTTACAGATCGAGACATTTCGGCAGCCCCCCTTCATCATCCTATTCAAATACAACAATTTTGTTAGTCTTGGTTAACTTTTAAGCCTAAAACGGGTATCCTTTGCGGCGTCAAGCAAACGGCACGCACACCGTGCCAGATCAAGGAGGCCCCTATGGCGCACCAAGCAGACCGACAGACGATGCAACTCGTCCTTATCCGTCACGGAGAGTCCGAGTGGAACAAACTCAACCTGTTCACCGGCTGGACCGATGTTGAGCTCACTGACACGGGTCGCGAAGAAGCCGCAGCAGGCGGCCGCGCCCTCAAAGAAGCCGGTTTCGACTTTGACGTCTGCTACACTTCGCGCCTCAAGCGCGCGATCCACACCCTCGACATCGTGCTCGGCCAAATGGATCGCGAGTGGCTGCCCGTCATCAAATCCTGGAAGCTCAACGAGCGCCACTACGGCGCGTTGCAGGGTCTCAACAAGGCCGATGCCGCGGCAGAGCACGGCGACGAGCAGGTGCTCATCTGGCGCCGCTCCTTCGACGTGTGCCCGCCGGCACTCGAGCCGAACGACGCGCGCGATCCCCACACCCAGGAGCAATACCGCGACGTCGCACCCGATCAGCTGCCCTATACCGAGTGCCTCAAGGACACGATCGCCCGCGCCTGGCCTTATTTCGAAGACGAGATTCGCCCCCAGATGCTCGCCGGCAAGCGCGTGCTCATCGCCGCACACGGCAACTCCCTGCGCTCACTCGTCATGAAGTTCGAGCACCTCACGCCCGAGGAGATCCTCAAGGTCAACATCCCCACCGGCGTGCCGCTCGTCTACACCTTCGACACCGGTTTCAACGTCCTCGACAAGCGCTACATCGGCGACCCGGCGACCATCGCCGCCAAGATCGACGCCGTGGCCAATCAGGGCAAAGCGCACAAGTAGCCCCAACCCAAATCCGACGCGTGGCGCCGCACGGCCCAGATACGACGCCACGCCGCCCATACGCAGGAGCGCACCATGCTCAACCATCTCAAACAACACTTTGGTTCCCGGCGCACCGGCGGTCACGGAGGCCTAGACATTGCGCGGCATATCGGCCCCGGGCTGCTCGTGACCGTCGGCTTTATCGACCCGGGCAACTGGGCCTCCAATATGGCCGCGGGCTCGCAGTTTGGCTACGCGCTGCTGTGGATCGTCACGCTGTCCACGATTATGCTCATTGTGCTGCAGCACAACGCGGCGCACCTGGGTATCGCCACGGGCGCCTGCCTTGCCGAGGCCACGACACGTTACCTCCCCCGCTTCGTTGGACGCACGGTACTCGCCAGTGCCTATCTCGCGACTGTCGCCACCGCCATGGCCGAAGTCCTGGGTGGCGCGATTGCCCTTCAGATGCTCTTTGGGCTGCCCGTGCGCGCGGGCTGCGTCATCGTGGCGGCAGTATCGATGGC
>CABSNA010000316.1 GCA_902478865.1 uncultured Collinsella sp. | reverse complement strand
TTCGCCGCTCCGATATTCCGCAAATGGCGGCCCATGCCGATGCCGAGGCCAATCCCCTGTATCCCGTTCCTCTTTTAATGGACCGCCTGGAGCTCGAGCATATGTACGAAGTTGTTGCAGGTGGTATGTTTGAGGACGAGAACTAGGAGGGTCCATGAACACCGAGGAAATTGCGCGCATCGTCGGCGATCAGCGCACTTACTTTAAGACGTATGCCACGTTTGATGTCGATGCTCGCCGCCGCGCCCTCGTGCGCCTGCGCGAGGCGGTGCGGGCACACGAGACCGATATCGCCCATGCGCTCAAGACCGATTTGGGTAAGTCACATGACGAGGCGTATATGTGCGAGATCGGCACGTCGCTTTCCGAGATTCGGCATCAGATTGCGCATATGGCCCGATGGAGCCGCCCGCGCCTGCGCCCCTGCGACCTCGCCAATGCCATTAGTGTGTGCAAAACGCAAGCCGTGCCCTATGGCGTCACGCTCATTATGGCTCCGTGGAACTACCCGTTTTTGCTAACACTCGAGCCGCTCGCCGGCGCCCTTGCCGCGGGTAACACCGTGGTCATCAAGCCGAGTGCCTATGCGCCGGCTTCGAGCGCGGTGCTCAGGCAGATTTGCGAGGAAGCATTTGATCCGCGCCTGGTAACGGTCGTCGAAGGCGGGCGTGCCGAGAACGAGGCGCTGCTCGATGAATGCTGGGACAAAATCTTCTTTACCGGAAGCGTTCCGGTCGGCAAGCTCGTCATGGAGCGCGCAAGTAAAAACCTTACGCCCGTGACGCTTGAGCTGGGCGGAAAGAGTCCCTGCATCGTGGATGCGACGGCAAACTTGAAGGTCGCGGCACGGCGTATCGCCTTTGGTAAATGGCTCAACGTGGGGCAGACCTGCGTGGCGCCCGACTACCTGCTGGTCGACGCACGCGTGCACGATGAACTGTTGGGCCTCATCAAGGAGGAGGTCCGTCGCATGTTTGGCGAGCACCCGCTCGACAACGAGGACTACGGTCATATTGTCAACGCCAAGCATTTCGCGCGCGTACGCGGGCTGATTGACCCCGATAAGGTTGTGCTGGGAGGCACGGCGCGCGAGTCGTCGCTCAAGATTGAGCCGACGATTCTAGACGGTGTGTCCCCCGATGACGCCGTGATGCAGGAGGAGATTTTCGGTCCCATCTTACCGGTGCTAACGTTTGAGAACCTGGATGAGGTCGAGGCGTTTATTACTGATCGTCCGACGCCGCTGGCCCTGTATATCTTTAGTCAGGATCGCGCGGTTCAGCAGCGCTTTGTGCGCTACGTGCCCTTTGGCGGCGGGTGCGTTAACGACACCATCATGCACTTGGCTACGAGCCATATGGGCTTTGGCGGCATGGGTGCGAGCGGTATGGGGCAGTACCATGGCCGCGAGAGCTTCGATACGTTTAGCCACAAGAAGAGCATCGTGAACAAGGCAACCTGGCTGGACGTGCCGTTTCGGTATGCGCCCTACGCAAGCTGGAAGCACAAATTCGTGCGCATGTTTGTGCATTAGGAAATGACAGGTAATACGAACAAGTGTTTCTATTGCCTGTCATTTACGTTAGACTACTGCTATGGGGTGCGGATGGGCCAACTCCCTTTAGGAGGGAATTGGTATGAACGTAAGCGATGTTATTTCGTTACTGGCGTTGTTAATCGCGGCTATCGAACTCGGCCTGTTTATCGGCCGAATGAAATAGCCGCCCCCGCGTAAGCGAAGACGGCCACTTCTCACGATGAAAACGTGTATCGGAGTTGGCAAGACCCGCTGCAACGGGTGCCATCCGTACTCCTATCTTATCTGCAAGCGCTCTGTCTCGCAAGCGTTGCGAGACAGAGCGCTTGAAAGACGCAGGCAGGATGAATTTG
>CABSNA010000315.1 GCA_902478865.1 uncultured Collinsella sp. | reverse complement strand
GGGTATAGCCCGTAGGCGAAGCAATCGAGGTAAGCGCCTTCAACTGGTCAGTAATATAGGAGAGCGTAGAATCCATCTTGGACACCAAAGTCACCCTTTCACATCGAATTAAACCCACAGCAACAATACCACCGCGAACCATCTTTTTACCTAGCGAGATGACCCATCGAGCTCGCCAGGGCTGCGCCCGCCACGATAACGAGCCGGCGGCCCCCTGCCGTTAGCCCCACAATCTTTCCGCAGGACGGAGGAAGCCCCCGCCGCACGAAGTGCGCAGCGGGGGCTTCCGACATGTCCGAGGACGATTGTGGGGCTAACGGGCAGGGGCCCGCCGAACCAAGTTAGGCAGCCGGGCAGATCTTCTTGAAGAGCTCAATGACGTCGTCGAGCGTCGCCTCGCGCGGGTTACCCGGGAAGCAGGCGTCGGCCATGGCGTCCTTAGCCAGGACCTCGATCTCGTCAGCCTTCATGGCCTCGCAGACGTGCGGGATATTCACGTCGGCGGAAAGCTGCTTGACGGCGGCGATAGCGGCGTCGGCAGCCTCGTCGGTGCTCATGCCCGTGATGTCAACACCCATGGCGACGGCAACCTTGGCCAGACGCTCGGCGCAAACCGGCTTGTTGAACTCCATGGCGATCGGCAGCAGCATGGCGCAAGCGACGCCGTGCGGGGTGTCGTAGTGAGCAGACAGGGTGTGAGCCATGGCGTGGTCGATGCCCAGGCCAACGTTGGAGAAGCCCATGCCGGCGACATACTGGCCAAGGGCCATGCCCTCGCGGCCGGAGCCGGGCTGGCCGGACTTGGCCTCGGCGACGGAGTCACGCAGGTTCTCGCTGATCAGCTTGATGGCCTCAAAGTGGAACATGTCGGAGAGCTCCCAAGCGCCCTTGGTGGTGTAGCCCTCGATGGCGTGGGTCAGAGCGTCCATACCAGTGGAAGCGGTCAGGCCGGCGGGCATGGAAGCCATCATGTCAGGATCGACGACGGCGACCTCGGGGGCGTCGTTGGTGTCGACGCACACGAACTTGCGGACCTTCTCGGGGTCGGTGATGACGTAGTTGATGGTCACCTCGGCAGCGGTACCGGCGGTCGTCGGCACAGCGATGGTAAACACGGCGTGGTTCTTAGTGGGAGCAACGCCCTCGAGGCTGCGGACATCGGCAAACTCGGGGTTGTTGATGATGATGCCGATAGCCTTGGCGGTGTCCATGGAGGAGCCGCCACCGATGGTCACGATAGCGTCAGCCTCGGCGGCCTTGAAGGCCTCGACGCCGTCCTTGACGTTCTGGATAGTGGGGTTGGGCTTAATCTCGGAGTAGAGGCTCCAAGCGATGCCGGCGGCGTCGAGCTCGTCGGTCACCTTGGCGGTAACGCCAAACTTGACCAGGTCGGGATCGGAGCAGACGAAGATCTTCTTGTAGCCGCGACGCTGGAGCTCGCCGGGGATCTCCTTGATAGCGCCGGAACCATGATAAGAGATGGTATTGAGAACGAAACGATTAGCCATTGATAGCCTCCCATCGTGTGCGGGGCACCCATTACGCCCCACGCTATGAGTCCCATCCTAACGCTTTTGAAACAAAAAACACGTGAGAACGTCAAAATTGTTAAAGCGTTTCAACAGAAGATGAAAAATATTGCGGCAAAGGGACAACCCCTTTGCCGCATTCGGTTACTTTCGACAGCCCTCTTTCCAAGCCTCGGCCGCAACCTTCCAGCGAAAACGCAAGTCGCGCTCGCGGTCGATGAACATGATGGCAAACGCGACAAACAGCAGCACGCTCGCCACGACGATGGCGTGCAGGCCCATGCGCTCAATACACCAGTTGCCCAACACGGCGCCAAACACAAAGGTAAAGATCACGCCAAAGTACAGCAGGCCGTTTTCCAAAAAGCCGCGC
>CABSNA010000314.1 GCA_902478865.1 uncultured Collinsella sp. | reverse complement strand
ACGATATTCATGAGCGTCTCGTGGGCTCGGAGATGTGTATAAGAGACAGGGTGTATACGGGGTTACCCCTTCAACATGGTACAGACATCAGGCGGATTCTAGTGGTGGTTGCAACACCTGAGGTTTGAGCGGCCTTCCATGGTCACGTTGTCGGTTGTTGAGGTTATCACGCGGCGTCGAGCAGTTCGATGATCTTCTCGCTTGGTTTCATGAACCCGAGGGTTTTGCGTGGCCGGTCGTTGAGTTCCTCGGCGACCGCGTCGAGGTAGTCCTCCGGGTAGACGGATAGGTCGGTGCCTTTGGGGAAGTACTGGCGCAGGAGCCCGTTGGTGTTCTCGTTGGTGCCGCGCTGCCACGGGGAGTGCGGGTCGCAGAAGTAGACGGCCATGTCCAGCGAGGCGCCGATCCGTTTGTGCAGGGCGAGTTCCGCTCCCTGGTCCCAGGTCAGGCTGTTGCGCAGGAGTTTGGGCAGGTGCTGCATCTTGTCGATGATGGCCTGCTGGACGTGTTCGGCGTCGTGCCCGTCGGGCAGGTGCAGCAGGATCGTGAACCTGGTGGTGCGCTCGACGAGCGTGCCGATGGCGCTTTTGTTGCGGCTGCCGGTGATGAGATCGCCCTCCCAGTGGCCCGGGACCGCCCGGTCCTCGATCTCCGGGGGTCGCTCCGAGATCATGGCCATGGGTTCGCGGAAACGGGGTTTGCGGCCTTGGCCGCCTTGGGGTCTGCGGGCGGTTCGCCCCTGCCTCATGGCGCGTTTCAGCTCCTGCTTGAGTTCGCCCCTGGCCTGCAGGTAGATGGCCTGGTAGATCGTCTCGACGCTCGCGTGCATATCCCCATTATCCGGGAAGTCCAGCCTCAGCCGGTTGGCTATCTGCTCCGGGCTCCAATGCCTGCGCAACCCGGCGGCGATCTCGTCCCACAGTCGCGTGCCCTCGGCCGCCTTGCGCGGTTTGGGGCGTTTGAGCCGGTCCGCGGCCTTCTGCTGGGCGCGGCAGGGCTCGTAACCGCCGGACTCGGGATTCCTGTTGCGCTCGACCTCGCGGCTGACCGTGCCGGGGTCGCGGCCCAGCAGGCGGGCGATGGCGCGGATCGAATCGCCCAGACGCAGACGGTCCGCGATCTGGATGCGCTCCTCCTGGCTCAGGTAGCGCGGATGGAGGGTCTTGGGTTTGTCCATGGTGGAACGATACCAGTCCACCAGGGGTTTCTCGTTCCTTCCCGTGGCGCGCGTCCTGCCGTTGCGCCACGCCTTGCCGGTGCGTTTCGAGACGCCGACCGCGTGCGCGGCCTGGGTGAAGTTCATGCCTTCCTCGTCCAGCAGGCGCACGTACTCGGCGCGTCTCGCCTCGCACATCAGCTTCCTCGTCGGATATTCGACGCCGTTGAACGTCCAACGGTGTTCCCCGCCACGGTCTTCGTTTCGGTGGCTTCTGGTCACCTGACCCTCCTTGCGGTAGGTCAGGTGTTGCAACGATCACTAGAACCCGCCTAGGGCTGTTTGCGCTCGTGGGGATATGCAGTTACTTCGGCATCGAGCATCATCTGGACAGCAAAGCGAACAAGTTGTCGCAAGGTAATGAAGAAGACCGCCGAGATGCTGATGCCCAAGTAGAAGCAGCATGAAAATGGCGGAATGACGTTGGGGTGACGCCGCTCATACTCGGGATATGACGGATGAACAGCCTCTTGAAACGGAGATAAATGTCTCCAGAAGGCCAAATCAGCTCCCTTGAAAGCGAGATAGGGTTCTAAACTCTGGGACCGACTCGCCTGTGATGAAAACCCGCTCGGCGTAGAATTACCGTAGGTTCGTTGCATTCGAACAAGGAAGGCCGCTATGGGGAACATCACCGACGCTGTCTCTTATACACATCTGACGCTGCCGACGATCTTACGCGTGTAGAT
>CABSNA010000313.1 GCA_902478865.1 uncultured Collinsella sp. | reverse complement strand
AGTCGCTCGATCGCTCCCTGCTGCGCCTGACGGCCCTCGAGCTCGACGACTACGTCACGCTCGCCGACATCACCGGCATCTTCTCGAGCTTCGAGATCATGCAACAGGCAAAGACCGAGCTTAAGGATTGCATCGTCAAACTGGGCAACCAGGGCAAGCTCGTGCAGATGCAGCTCGAGCAGCTCGCCGGCTCCAGCATGGATACCGAGTATGACCTGATGATCCGCGACTACGCGAGCGATTCCTCTGAGGCCAACGCCGAGAAGATCCGCGCCAACCTGAGCCGCATGACGCCCAAGGACCTGTCCGACCCGCAGCATGTGGCGGCGGTTCTGGGTTACGACGACCTGGACGAGGACTCCGTCATGACACCGCTGGGCCTGCGTACGCTTTCGCGTGTGTCCGTCGTGCGCGATGGCGTGGCCGAAAAGATTGTCGACGAGTACGGCTCGCTGCAGGAGCTCATGGATGACATCAGCGAGGATCCGGAGCGCCTGGGCGACTTTGGCGTTAACAACCCTGCCATTCTTGCGGACTCCCTGTACCGCATGAAGGGCACCAAACAGGGGAACGCATAATGGCGCCCGTATGCGCCGTGGTCGTTGCCGGTGGCAGCGGCCAGCGCTTTGGTAACCCCGGTGGCAAGCAGCTCGTCAATGTAGCGGGCCGTCCGCTTATGAGCTGGTCCATCCGCGCGTTCGATCGTAGCGATAAGGTCGGCCACATCGTGGTGGTGTGTCCTGCCGAGCGCCGTGCCGAGATGCGCCGCCTGGCCATCGACCCGTTTGACTATGACACGCCCATTAGCTTTGCCGATGCCGGCGAGACCCGCCAGGATTCCACCCGCGCAGGCGTGCACGCGGTGCCGGCGGGCTTTGAATACGTCGCCATTCACGATGGCGCTCGTCCGCTCATTACGACCGAGGCCATCGATCACGCTATCGACGTGCTCGTGAGCGACCGTGCCCTCGACGGTGTCGTGTGCGGCCAGCCTGCCATCGACACACTCAAGATCGTCGATGGCGACAACATCGTCGAGACGCCGCCGCGCGAGCTGTACTGGGTCGCGCAGACGCCGCAGATCTTTAGTGTCGACGCCATGAAACGCGCCCATGCCGCGGCGATTGCTGAGGGCTTTATCGGTACGGACGATTCGTCACTGGTCGAGCGCATGGGAGGACGCGTTCGCTGTGTCCAGAGCCCGCGCGATAACCTTAAGGTGACGGTGCCCGAGGACCTGCGTCCCGTAACCGCGATTCTGCTCGGTCGCATGGCCGAGGGAGAGGACCTTCCCCATGTTCAGTAACCTGCGCATTGGCCATGGCTACGACGTTCACCGTCTGGTGGAGGGGCGTCGATGTATCATCGGCGGGGTTGACATCCCCTACGAGCGCGGCCTGCTGGGCCACTCGGATGCCGATGTGCTTGCGCACGCCTTGGCCGACGCCATTCTGGGCGCCTGCCGCGGGGGAGACATTGGCAAACTGTTCCCCGATACCGATCCCGCCTACGAGGGTGCCGACTCGATGGTGCTGCTTGCCCGCGTGATGGACTATGCGCGTGAGCTGGGCTTTGAGTTTGTCGATGCCGACTGCACCATTGCCTGTCAGCAGCCTAAGATCACCCCGCACCGCGATGCCATGCGCGCCAACCTCGCCCATGCTCTGGGCGTTGACGTCGAAAACGTGGGCGTCGCCGCCACTACGACCGAAAAGCTCGGTTGGGAAGGCCAGGGCGAGGGAATCGGTGCCTGGGCCGTCTGCCTGCTACAGAAAACCGTTAAGGAGTAACGAATGCGTATCTACAACAGCGCTACCCATAAAAAGGAAGAGTTCCAGCCCATCGAGTCCGGCAAGGTCCGCATGTACGTGTGCGGCCCCACGGTCTACGACAACATCCACATCGGCAATGCCCGCACGTTC
>CABSNA010000312.1 GCA_902478865.1 uncultured Collinsella sp. | reverse complement strand
TCTACACGCGTAAGATCGTCGGCAGCGTCAGATGTGTATAAGAGACAGACGGTATCGCGCGCGGCTCTGGTCGCTCGGTGGGCAAAGTTAACCTGTTTGACGCCGTCGAGCGTTGTTCCGACCTGCTGATTCGTCGCGGCGGACATGCTGGTGCGGTGGGTGTGACCATCGAGGCATCCAAGCTCGATGAGTTCCGCCGCCGCCTTTCCGCCGTGCTATCGGAGCTTTCCGCCGAGGACTTTGAAGACACCGACGAGGTCGCCGCCACCGTCGACCTTTCCGAGCTGAATATCGAGACCATCGAGCAGATCTCCCGTCTTGAGCCGTTTGGCCAGGGCAACAAGGTGCCGCTGCTGGCTGCCGAGGGCGTGACGATGTGCGACCGCGCCGTGGTGGGCAAAACCGGCGAGCACATGCGCTTTGTGGCGACCGATGGCGCCGCGAGTGTGCCGGCCATTATGTTCCGCGTGCCGCAAATCGATAAGCTCATCAACTGCGATAGCGCTGTCGACTTGGTGTTCGAGGCCGTTGCCGAGCATTGGCAGGGGCGTGTGAAGCCCAAGCTCATGATCAAGGATGTTCTGGTTCGCGATACCACGCTGCCCAGCGTCGATGATCCGGCATGTGAGCTTCGTCGTGGCGTGCAGCCGGCGGATTCCGGCCTGCGCCTGGAGTCGCGTAAGCGCGAGACGCTCGCCCAGCTTTCCTATACCGAGCTCACGCGCTCGCTTATCCATAGCTTTATCGGATCGAACCAGCCGCACCGCGCGCAGGTTGAGGCGCTCGATGCCTTGGCCGACCACCAGAGCGTCTTGGCCGTTATGGGAACGGGCCGCGGCAAGTCTCTCATCTTCCATGTACATGCTGCGCGCGAGGCTGTCCTTCGCGGACGTGCGAGCATCTTTGTCTATCCGCTGCGCGCGCTTGTTGCCGACCAGGCCTATCACCTCTCGTCGACGATGGCAGCGCTTGGCATTGGCGTTGGCGTGCTGACCGGCGAGACCGTGGAGGCCGCACGCGATGATGTGTTCGCCGGCCTAGCTTCGGGCCGCACCGGTATCGTGCTCACGACGCCCGAGTTCCTATCTATCCACCGTGACCGCTTCGCGCGTTCGGGCCGCATCGGCTTTGTCGTTATCGATGAGGCGCACCACGCCGGCCTTGCCAAGGGCGGCGACCGCAGCGCCTATCTCGACATGCCCGATATCCTCAAAGCCCTGGGCGACCCGGTTGTTATGGCTGCGACGGCCACCGCGACGGCTCCGGTCGTGGCCGAGCTTGCCCGCATGCTGCCGATTACTCGCACGGTGGTCGACGAGACGGTGCGCGAGAACCTGCAGCTCGAGGACGACCGCGACCTTGCGAGCCGCGAGAACCGTTTGGTGTCGATCGTGGCGACGGGGGAGAAGACCGTCATTTACGTCAATTCGCGCGACCAGTCCGTGGCGCTCGCCAAGACGTTGCGCAAGCGTGTGCCCGATTGCGCAACCCATATCGCGTTCTATAACGCGGGGCTTGCGCGCTCCGATCGCCGCCGCGTGGAGGAAGCATTCCGAGACGGAAGCCTCAGCTGCATCGTCTCGACCTCTGCCTTTGGCGAGGGTGTCAATCTGCCCGATATCCGCCATGTCGTGCTGTACCACATGCCGTTTGGCGCCATTGAGTTCAACCAGATGAGCGGGCGTGCCGGTCGTGACGGACAGCCCGCCGTGATCCACCTGCTCTATTCGTCGCGCGACGCCCGCATCAACGAGCGCCTGCTCGACTGCTACGCACCCGAGCGCGACGAACTCGTCACACTCTATCGTGCGTTGCAGACCATGTGGCGCTCCAACCGCGGTAAGACCGGGGATGATTCATTCTGCGCAAGCGATATCGACATCGCGCAGATGTGCCTTGCCATCGATGCTCGCACGCCGGTCG
>CABSNA010000311.1 GCA_902478865.1 uncultured Collinsella sp. | reverse complement strand
GACAGGTCGTAGTGGGCGAAGATGCGCTCCTGAACCTCCTCAACGGGCTGGTCGAGCGGGTACTCCTTCTTGACGATGGCGCCGTTGACCTGCTCCCACTCGGCGACGAACTCGTCTTGGGCCTGGCAGAAGGCAGCGAGGGCCTCCTGGCCAAACTTCATGGCGGCGAGCATGTCGTCCTCGGAGATCTCCTCGGCGCCGGCCTCGACCATCGAGATGAAGTCGGCAGAGCCACCCAGCTCCAGGTCCAGGTCGGAGTTCTCGCGCTCCTCATAGGTGGGGTTGACGATAAACTCGCCGGTCTCCACGTTACGGCCGATGCGCACGCAGGCAAGCGGGCCCTCGAAGGGCACGCCGCCGAGCGTCATGGCCAGCGAAGCGCCCATGACGTTGATGACGTCGAAGGGGTTGACCTGGTCGGCGACGAGCGAGGTGGCGACGATGTGCACCTCGTTGCGGAAGCCGTCCGGGAAGCTCGGGCGGATCGGGCGGTCGATCATACGAGCCGTGAGCGTGGCCTTCTCGCTGGGACGGCCCTCACGCTTGAGGTAGCCGCCCGGGATGCGGCCGGCGGCGTACATCTTCTCGTTGAAGTCGACGGTCAGCGGGAAGAAGTCGTAATTCTTGCGCTCCTTGGAGACGACCACAGTGTCGAGCATCGTGGTGTCGCCCTGCTTGACCAGACAGGCGCCGGTGGCCTGTTTGGCAAGCTCACCGGACTCAAAGGTGTAGGTCTTGCCGTACAGCTCAAAGGTCTTGGATACGAGTGTCATTGTTCTCCTTTACCCCACAGGCCCCTTGCCTGCGGGCTTCTCATGTGACGCGGGCCCCCTGCCCCCGCCACGCTTCAGAGCGTGATTGTTCACGCCCTTACACAAAAAGAGCGCCCCGCTGCGCAGGACGCTCTTAGCATGTACAAATCCGTTACTGGATGTTGTCGCGGATGCCCAGAGCCTTAATGAGCTCACGGTACTCGACGATGTCGTTCTTCTTGATGTAGGAGAGAAGACGACGACGACGGCCGACGAGCATGAGCAGGCCACGACGGGTGTGGAAGTCCTTCTGGTGGGACTTCATGTGCTCGGTCAGCTCCTTGATGCGCTCGGACAGGATGGCGACCTGAACCTTGGGGTTACCGGTATCGACCGGGGAGTTACCGAACTGGGCGGTCAGCTCCGCCTTGCGCTCTTTGGAAACAGTCATTGTTTCACCTTTCGTTTCGCGTCGCCCGCGGGCGACTCTATTCGCCTCGGACTGGGAAGCCGCCGGTGGAGCGAACATCCAAGGTCGAGGTACCAACAGGTCGGTATGTTACCACAAGCGGCGCGCGCCTGCGCATCATCACCGACCCAACATGAATTCCATCGCACGGAGACGTTGATCGGTGTGCGTCGCAGCCCACACGTGCGAAAGCCCCAGCAAAAAGGCGGCGGTATGGGGGTCGACCCTCTCGGCCATGAGCGCATCGAAGGTCATGGACATGAGGGCGCGCAGCCATGCGACCTCACCGGTCGAGACCAGCTCGGCACCGGGCACGCTCGACGCGCACGACCCGCACATAAGACCGCCCGCCTGGGGTGAAAAATACGACAGCATGGGGTCACCGCACAGCACGCAGGCCGAAAAATCGGGTCGATAGCCAACGTGCGACAGCAGCTTAAAGACATATGCCGCCACAAGTAGGTCCATATGCGCCGTGTCAAGCCCGCTGCCCACCAGGGCAAGCGCTCGCTGCGTGATGGCAAAGGTAAACGGGTCCTCGGCGTCCTCGAACGAGCACACGCGCGCAACCTCGGCGATCGCGCTTGCGGCGCAGGTCGTCTCGTAATCGGGCGCAGCGCCGAGCGGCGCCTCCATAAGCTCGGCCTGGGAAACCACGTCGAGTGACCGTCCACTGTCTCTTATACACATCTCCGAGCCCACGAGACGCTCATGAA
>CABSNA010000310.1 GCA_902478865.1 uncultured Collinsella sp. | reverse complement strand
GACCTCGGGCGTCAGGCCCTCGGCCTCCATAAACGCGGGGATGATGCCCACGCGCTTACCCTCGATGCTGTCGTTGAGGTGCTCGGTAAAGTCGACGGCGCAATCCTGGCTGGTGCAGTCGTACGGATCGTGGCCCGCACCGGCAAGCGCGTTCATGGCCAGCGCGACGTCCTCGACCGTGCGGCCAAAGGGGCCCACCTGGTCAAGCGACGAGCCAAAGGCGACCACGCCGTAACGGCTCACGGCGCCATACGTGGGCTTAAAGCCCACCACGCCGCACAGCGACGCCGGCTGGCGAATGGAGCCGCCGGTGTCCGAGCCCAGCGAGAGCGCGACCTCGCCCGCGGCGACGGCGGCAGCGGAGCCGCCCGAGGAGCCGCCGGGCACGCGCTCGGTATCCCAAGGGTTGTTGGTGCGGTGGAACGCCGAGCTCTCGGTGGAGCTGCCAAAGGCGAACTCGTCCATGTTGGCCTTGCCCATGGGCAGACAGCCGGCATCGAGCATGCGCTGGACGCAGGTAGCGGTGTAGACGCTCTGGTAGTCCGCGAGCATGCGGGAAGCACAGGTGGTGCGCGTGCCCACGAGGTTCATGTTGTCCTTGATGGCCAGCGGCACGCCCGCGAGCGGGGGCAGCGACTTGCCTGCGGCACGGTCGGCATCCACGCGCGCGGCGGCCTCGAGCGCGAGCTCGGGCGCCACCTGCAGGAATGCCTGGACCCCGCCCTCGCGCGCCTCGATGGCGGCAAGGGAGGACTGGGCCACCTCGGTAGCGGTAAAGTCGCCGGCGGCAACGCCCGCGGCGATCTGGGCGGCGGTAAGGGAATCGAAGCTTAGCGCCATTACTCGCTCTCCCCCTCTCCCAAAATGGACGGCACGCGGAAGTAGCGGTCGCGCGCGCTGCCGGCGTTTTCGAGCGCAACGTCGAGCGGCAGGTCGCGCTCGGGCTCGCGCAGGTCGTCGCCCATCACGTTGGACAGGCTTCCGATGGGATGGAACGTGGGCTCCACGTCGGGCAAGTCATATTGCAAGACGGGCTCGAGCATCTGGACGGCGTCGTTCAGGTAGGACGTCATCTGGGTGAGCTCGTCATCGGTCAGTGCGATCTTTGCGTACTCGGCGATGCCGCGCACGTCTTTCTCGCTGAGTGCCATAGGCGCTCCCTTCCACATAACAGATAAACCGCTCTAGTATACAAGGCAACGCCGCTTGGAGCAGGTGCTTTACCTAAATGCAGCGAAAACGTAACGAGGGCGGCGGTTGGCAGGCGGCAGGCTGGCGGTTCTGCAGCGAAACCGCACCGCCCACAGCGAAAACCGTCCCGCCCACAATGAAAACCGCGCCGTCCATAATGAAAACCATCACAACATTCGACGCTTTTCGTCAAAATCGCGATTTTCATCGAATGTTGCGATGGTTTGGAAGCCCCGGCCACCACAAAGGTACCTGTCCCCATTGTGCTTGTTCTGAATGATGTCCTACGCCGAGGCCTTGGCCTTGCGGCGCTTGCGGACCGCGTGGATCACGATGTCCAGCAGCAACAGCACAATGGCTACGACCACGATGAGCACGGCAAACTCGCGCTTGCCCCAGTGGCGACCGGCCAGCGACTTTTGCTTGTCGACGTCCTTCTTGTTGTACTTGGTGCGCACGCAATGCACCAGCAGGCGATGGTCGTTCACGCCGTAGGGCGTGCAGGTGACGAGCGTCACCTTGTCGGCGCCGGGCTCGATGGTCAGTGACTCCATCTCCTCGGGCAGCACCACCTCGGAGTCCACCATCTTGTAGGCGAGCGTCTTGTTCATGGTGTGCAGCAGCACCAGGTCGCCCGGCTCCAGCGAGTGGATGTCGTCAAACATGCTCAGGTTGCGCATGCCCGAGTGCGCGGTGAGCACGCAATGCGTCGAGGTGCCGCCCACCGGCAGGCTCGCGCCCTCCAGGTGGCCGACGCCCGCCAT
>CABSNA010000309.1 GCA_902478865.1 uncultured Collinsella sp. | reverse complement strand
TGCTCGGAGCCGCAGGCACGGAACTCGAACTTGTTGCCGGTGAAGGCGAACGGGGAGGTGCGGTTGCGGTCGGTGTTGTCCTGCATCAGTTTGGGCAGGGTATCGGCGCCCAAGTCAAGCACGCCGCGCGTGGCATGGACGGAAGCCTTGCCATCGATGATCTTCTCGACAACCTCGGTAAGCTGGTCGCCCAGGAAGATGGACATAATCGCCGGAGGAGCCTCGTTGGCGCCCAGACGATGATCGTTGCCGGCCGAGGCAACGGAGGCACGCAGGAGCTCCTGATAGTTATCGACGGCCTCGATCACCGCGGTGAGGAAGACGATGAACTGCAGGTTGTCGAGCGGGGTGTCGCCCGGGTCGAGCAGGTTCTCGGACTCGGTGCCAAGCGACCAGTTGTTGTGCTTGCCCGAACCGTTGATGCCCTCAAAGGGCTTCTCGTGCAGCAGGCAGACCAAGTCGTGACGGGAGGCGATGAGCTTCATCTTCTCCATCATGACCAGATTCTGGTCGATGGCCTCGTTGACCTCGCCGTAGACAGGGGCGAGCTCATGCTGGCAGGGAGCGACCTCGTTGTGCTTGGTCTTGGCAGGAATGCCAAGCGCCCACAGTTCATCGTCCAGGTCCTTCATATAGGACGAGACGGTGGGGCGGATAGCGCCAAAGTAGTGCTCCTCGAGCTCCTGGCCCTTGCAGGGAGCAGCACCAAAGAGGGTGCGCCCGGTGATGACCAGGTCCCTGCGCTTGCGGTAAGCGTCCTTCTTGATCAGGAAGTACTCCTGCTCATCGCCCACGGAAGGAACGACCTTCTTGGGGGTCTTACCAAACAGCGCCAAAACGCGCTTGGACTCACGCGAGAGTGCGGTCATGGAGCGCAGCAGCGGGGTCTTCTTGTCCAGGGCCTCGCCCGTGTAGGAGCAAAAAGCCGTGGGGATGCACAGGACATCGTCCTTAATGAATGCGGGGCTGGTGGGATCCCAAGCGGTGTAGCCACGGGCCTCGAAGGTGGCACGCAGGCCGCCGTTGGGGAAGCTGGAGGCGTCCGGCTCGCCTTGGATGAGGTTCTTGCCCGTAAACTTGGTAATGGCGGTGCCGTCGTGGTTGGGCTCGAGGAAGCTGTCGTGCTTCTCGGAAGTAATGCCCGAAAGCGGCTGGAACCAGTGCGCGTAGTGCGTCGCGCCCTTGGAGATGGCCCAGACCTTCATGGCGTGGGCAACGGCGTTGGCCACATCCAGGTCAAGCGGCTCACCGTCCTCGAGGGTTGCAGCAAGGCGCTTCCAAATGTCCTTGGGGAGGTAGTCCTTCATGACTTCCTCCGAGAACACCATGGTCCCGAAGCGGTCAGTAAGTTCGGCCATACGGAACTCCCTTCGTATCGGCACCGCGTGAGAAGCGGTGTTGATTACTAACGAACGAGTCATAGATTAGGCTCGTCGTGTTTCCGCAACATTACCGTTATGTTGCTGTCACGAAACCAATCAATGAGGTTACCGCATCGCGGCGGCGTTGCCGCCCTCAACAGCCAATCAACTGTATAAATTGCAGACCTCTCCCCATGGTTTAAGGGTAGTCAATTTGGGATGGGGCTCTATTAACTGGTATTTCGCATCAGATACCAGTCTTTATAGCCCCATCCTAGATTGACCGCTCTGCTATAGGGAATGTCGATAGCAAGGCATCTTTGATTGGTATCCCCGAATAGCGAGTGAAACTCCACCGTGACACAGTGGTGCTGTAGAATCCTTACAACACATCACACTATTACGTATCTAAAGGAGCACGATATGCGCGTCGACGAGGTTTTTAAGCAGGCAGCATCCCAGGGCACCGCACCCGTTTCGTTTGAGATGTTCCCGCCCAAGGGCGAGCTGACCCTCGACACGGCTCGCGAAGTGGCAGGCAATCTGTGCAAGCTTTCGCCGAGCTTTGTCTCGGTCACCTGCTCGGCCGGCGGCTC
>CABSNA010000308.1 GCA_902478865.1 uncultured Collinsella sp. | reverse complement strand
CTGCAGCATATTACTTGGACGCGAGGAGCATCGGCATTTGCAACGCAGCCCGTGGGTGCTGCGGGCTGTGGCCCGGCATCGTTTAGCGTAAGCAACAACGGCAGGTGCGTGCTCTATGTAGAGAACACCGATGGCAAGGCGGGGCAAACCTACGACGAAGAAGGCAACCCGGTAGCAGTGATGGGCAAGCACTTCCGCATCTTCGCCAGCACCTTGGCAGGCGATCTGTTCACGGAGCCGTTCGTGATGTGCGAGCTGGACCATCCCGTCGATCAGATAACGACATTTTTGACGTCGGGAGGCATGCTCTCCGCGCTCGCCACGCACATTGTGAGCGCGGAGAAGAGCGAGGCAGAGCTGCACGGCATCGAAGTGCCCTTGGTGGCGTGTGCCACTCCGACGGGCGCGGTCGCTACCTCGGGCGCGGTGGTGCCCGGAGCAGCAGGCGAATCCTTCATGGTCACGGTGCGAAACGACGGCAACACCTTGCTGACCGCCGGCACGATCGATCTGTACCGAGAGGGCTCCAGCCAGCCGTTCTCCAGCGCATCCATCGGGTTCGGCGCGAACGCACGCATGGCTTCGATCTTTGATCCAGAGCTTGCCGAGGACGCTTCGGACAACGATATGGCACGCGTGAAATACGCGCTCGAGACGCTGGGCGCGCGTTTTGCAACGCACCCGCTGGTAGCCGACAACGGCAACGCCGTGCTGGCACCGGGTTGCACGGCACAGTTCCGCATGAGCTTCGCCATCCCCGAGAGTTGGGGCGACGAAGTTGGCAAACGCGTAACGCTGTATGCGAAGGCGCGTAATCTGGTAGCGCTCGATCCCGTAACGCTTGAGGAAATTCGACCGGGCGCAAACTCGGCGCTGGGTGGCGTACTGCATGAGCTTCATGTGCCCGACGCGGCATGCGAGCGCTCAGAAATTCTGGTCGGCATATGCGACAGCGCGGATACGACAGGACTTCACGACGCCCCGATGACGACGGACAGCGATAGTGGCTCGAGTGGCGGCGGTACTGACGAGGGCGGCGGCTCCGGTGGCGGCAGCAGCTCTGGCAGCGGCAAGGACCGCGGTAACAGCAAGCGTTCTGGAAAAGCAGGCGCGCTTGCTGGAACGGGTGACAGCAACATCCCCCTTACGGCAGCCGCTGCAGCACTCGCCGCGGCAGGCGCCGGCCTCGTCGCCTACAGCGCCCGCCGCACGGCGCTCGAGATCGACACCGCCAATGAGGCCAATTCGGATAGGCCTCGCTAGCTCCTAGTTACTTTTGTGAGAGGCGCCGACTCGGCTCATCGAACATCAAATGGGCTGGTTCTGAATACCCAGAGCCAGCCCATTACGCATTAGATGTCGTCAGAGGAGTCGAGTTCTGCCTCGAGCTTGGCACGGCGTCTTTTCGCCGTGAAAAACGTTGCGCACAGGGCAGCAAACGTGGCCGCGAAAATCGTCGCACCGCAGAACACGCCCGTGGCCAGGTTCGCCAACCAAAAGACGCTTTCGAGCGGTACGATCTGCGCCTCAGCGATACAGCGCATTGCGGCAATAACAAGCGCGAACGCGGCGCCGCTAAGACCGCTGAGAAGCAGGAAATATCCAACAGGAAGATGCTCGGTTTGCCCAAAACGATTGGTATCGACATAGCCCTTCCGCGTTTGCAGTCCTGCGCAAATCAACATCACGAGAACGAGCCACAAATACATGGCTGCCTCGAACGGCGTTGCAAAGCCATGCGGCATTTCACTGGCGTCGCTGTGAACCCACGCAACCTGTCGAGCTATAAACTGGTAGAAAAATATCATCAACATGCCAAACGAAAGCAGCACGAAACCAATCTTGTAGATCTTCGCGCTCTCAGCCTCCAGGCGCTCATCCTTTGGGCCGGCATATTCACGCCACTTTTGCACGAGTTTTAAATCTTCAAATTTCATAGCGAACTCCTAAAGAGCGT
>CABSNA010000307.1 GCA_902478865.1 uncultured Collinsella sp. | reverse complement strand
GAGGCTCTCGGCGCCGCAGCCGTAGCCGGGCGTGGAGACGGCCAGGGCGTCGCCGTTGGCGGTGAGCGCCTCGACGGCGTCAAACGCGGCGAGCAGCTGCTGAGCGTCGGGGCGGTAGTCCTCACCATAGGTGGCGGGGGCGATGCGCACGACGCGATGCGTCAGACCCTTGAACTCGGGCGAGACGGCACGGGCGGCCTTGCCCACGGCCACAGCGAAGCTGATCAGGGTCGGCGGAACGTTGAGCTCACCGGCCTCGTCCTCAAACGAGCCGCTCATAGAGTCCTTGCCGCCGATGGCACCGGCACCCAGATCGACCTGGGCCATAAGGGCGCCCAGGACGGCTGCCATGGGCTTGCCCCAGCGCTCGGCCTCGGTGCGCAGACGCTCGAAGTACTCCTGGAAGGAGAGATAGGCACGCTTGTGCTCAAAGCCGGCAGCCACGAGCTTGGCGATGGACTCAACCACGGACAGGTAGGCGCCCACAAACTGGTCGGCCTCCATCAGGTAGGGGTTGAAGCCCCATGCCATAGCGCTCGCCGTGGTGGTCTCGCCGTCCACGGGGAACTTGGCAACCATGGCCGAGCTCGGGGTGAGCTGCGTCTTGCCGCCAAAGGGCATGAGCACGGTTGCGGCACCGATGGTGGAGTCGAAGCGCTCGGACAGGCCCTTGTTGGAGGCGACGTTGAGGTCAGTGACAAGCGAGGTCATGCGCTCGGCAAGCGTGGTGCCGGCCCAGCTGGGCTGCCACACGCTGCGGGCACAGACGTGGGCGACCTGGTGCTTGGGCGCGCCGTTGGAGTTGAGGAACTCACGGGACAGGTCGACGATGGCGACACCGTTCCAGGCCATGCGCATGCGCGGCTCGGCGGTAACCTCGGCGATAACGGTCGCCTCGAGGTTCTCCTCGGCGGCGTAGCCCATGAACTCCTCGACGTCACCGTCGGCGACGGCGCAGGCCATGCGCTCCTGGGACTCGGAAATGGCGAGCTCGGTGCCGTCCAGGCCGTCGTACTTCTTGGTCACGGTGTCCAGGTCGACATACAGGCCGTCGGCAAGCTCGCCCACGGCGACCGAGACGCCGCCGGCGCCAAAGTCGTTGCAGCGCTTGATCAGGCGGCAGGCGTCGCCGCGGCGGAACAGACGCTGCAGCTTGCGCTCGACCGGGGCGTTGCCCTTCTGGACCTCGGCGCCCGAGGTCTCGATGGACTCGGTGTTCTGGGTCTTGGAGGAGCCGGTGGCGCCGCCGATACCGTCACGGCCGGTGCGGCCGCCCAGCAGGATGATCTTGTCAGTGGGGGCGGGGCACTCGCGACGCACGTGGTTTGCCGGGGTAGCGCCCACGACGGCGCCGACCTCCATGCGCTTGGCAACGTAGCCGGGGTGATAGAGCTCGTTGACCTGGCCGGTGGCAAGGCCGATCTGGTTGCCGTAGCTGGAGTAGCCGGCGGCAGCGGTGGTTACGAGCTTGCGCTGCGGCAGCTTGCCCTCGAGCGTCTCGGACACGGGGACGGTGGGGTCGCCGGCGCCGGTGACACGCATGGCCTGGTACACGTAGCTGCGGCCCGACAGCGGGTCGCGGATGGCACCGCCCACGCAGGTGGCGGCACCGCCGAAGGGCTCGATCTCGGTCGGGTGGTTGTGGGTCTCGTTCTTAAAGAGGAACAGCCAGTCCTGGTCCTCGCCGTCGACATCGACCTTCACCTTGACGGTGCAGGCGTTAATCTCCTCGGACTCGTCGACATCGGTCATGACGCCGGTCTTCTTGAGGTACTTGGCGCCGATGGTGCCCATGTCCATGAGGCAGACGGGCTTGGTGTCGCGACCGAGTTCGTGGCGCATCTCCATGTAGCGGTCGAAGGCCTGCTGCACCACGGCGTCGTCGATCGTCACGTCGTCCAGGACGGTGCCGAAGGTGGTGTGACGGCAGTGATCGGACCAGTAGGCTGTCTCTTATACAAATCTCCG
>CABSNA010000306.1 GCA_902478865.1 uncultured Collinsella sp. | reverse complement strand
GGTTTGCTCCGGCGCCTGCGGATCCCGTGTGGGTTGAATTTGCCGGTCAGGGTCCGGTTCCGCTGGGCTCGGGGCTTATCTACCGTTGTTGTGATGAGGGTGCCGAGGATATGGTGCTGGGCGTTGAGGTCTGTGAGGACCTGTGGGTGCCGGCGCCGCCTTCGACCGAGATGGCGCTTGCCGGTGCGACGGTGATTCTCAACCCGTCGGCTTCGGACGAAATCATCGGTAAGGCAGACTATCGCCGCAGCCTCATCTCTAACCAGAGCGCACGCCTGTACTGCGCCTATGCCTACGCGGACGCGAGCGAGGGCGAGTCCACGACCGACATGGTCTTTGCGGGCGAGAACCTTATCTACGAAAATGGCTCCAAGCTCGCCGCCACCAAACTGCTTACCTGCGACATGGCCATCGCCGACGTTGACCTTGACCGCCTGGTTGCCGAGCGTCGTCGCTCGACGACATGGACGCGCGCGGACGATGCGCCGGAGGCCGTGACCGTCGAGTTCTCGTTTGAGGGCTCGCTCGCCGAAGAGCCTGTCCTGCGCGATGCGCTCGGCATAGACCGTGTCTTCCCCCGCGCGCCCTTCGTGCCTGCCGACCATGGTGACCTGGCTGAGCGCTGCGAGACCATCCTCGACCTGCAGACCGCGGGCCTCAAGACCCGCCTCGCCCACACAGGTACCAAGGCTGCAGTCATTGGTCTTTCGGGCGGCCTGGACTCCACGCTGGCCCTGCTTGTGACCGTGCGTGCCTTCGATGCACTGGGGCTGCCGCGCACAGGCATCACTGCCGTGTCCATGCCCGGCTTCGGCACGACGCATCGCACCAAGTCGAATGCCGAGTCGCTCGCCCGCGACCTGGGCGTGAGCTTCCGCGAGGTTTCGATCCACGCGGCCGTGGAGCAGCACTTCAAGGACATTGAGCATGATCCGGCTGTCCAAGACGTGACCTACGAGAACAGCCAGGCCCGCGAGCGTACGCAGATTCTGATGGATCTGGCCAACCAGGCTGGCGGTTTTGTCATTGGCACGGGCGACCTGTCGGAGCTGGCGCTCGGCTGGGCTACCTATAACGGCGACCACATGAGCATGTACGCCGTCAACGCGAGCGTGCCCAAGACGCTTGTGCGCCATCTGGTGCGCTATGCCGCCGATGTCTTTGGCGGGCGCATTGCCGAGGTCTTGCTCGATATCCTCGATACGCCGGTGTCCCCCGAGCTTCTGCCGCCCACGGGCGACGGCGAGATTGCACAGAAGACCGAGGATTTGGTGGGCCCGTATGAGCTGCACGACTACTTCCTCTACTACCTGCTGCGTTTTGGCTTTGAGCCGGGCAAGATCTACCGCATGGCGCTCAAGAGCTTCGAGGGCGTCTACGACGCCAAGACCGTCCACACGTGGCTACGTACGTTCTACCGTCGCTTCTTTGCCCAGCAGTTTAAGCGCAGCTGCCTGCCCGATGGTCCCAAGGTGGGTTCGGTGACGCTCAGCCCGCGCGGCGATTGGCGTATGCCGAGTGACGCTAGCTCGCGTCTGTGGCTTGCGCAGATCGACGCGCTCAATCCAGTTGACTAAGGTTGGCTAAATTGAACCAATACGGGGGTTGCAAGCGTTACACTTTTGCAATCTGATGGCCCGTATCGCGCGGCGCTCTTGTCGGAGCGCCGCGTTTTTTATATCGAAAGGTGGCACCATGCAGGCATCGCAGCGTCTCGACCGCTTTGGCGCGGAGGTCTTCGCCTCGCTCAACAACAAGCTTCTCGCGCTGAAGGCTCAGGGCAAGACCATTTACAACATGAGCGTGGGCACGCCCGACTTTAAGCCGTACGACCATGTGGTCGAGGCGCTCACGCAGGCAGCCCAAGATCCCGAGATGTGGAAGTATGCCCTGCGCGACCTGCCCGAACTCAAGCAGGCCGTGTGCGATTACTATGAGCGTCGCTTTGGCGTTTCGGGCATTACGCCGTC
>CABSNA010000305.1 GCA_902478865.1 uncultured Collinsella sp. | reverse complement strand
TTTTCTTGGGAGCGCCTGGAGGGTGCCGAGAACTCGCTCGCGCGTATCGCCGGTACGGTCGAGAACCTGCGCTGGGCCGCGAACCATGCGACGGCCGATGCCGATGAGGCAGCATCCGAGGCGTTTGCCGCCAAGGCCGCCGAGACCCGTGCCACTTTTAAAGAGTGCATGGACGACGACTTTAATACCGCCGGTGCCATGGGCGCCGTCTTTGGCTTTGTGACCGAGTGCAACCAGTACCTGGAGCAGGCGGGCGACGCTGCCGACAAGGCCGCCGCGCTTTCTGCCGCCGATACGCTGGTCGAGCTGCTCGATACGTTTGGCGTTGAGCTCCCCGAGCCCAAGGTCGAGCTGCCGCTGGGTCTGCTGGGCGTTGCCGCCGGCCTGGTCGCCTACACGGGCGACGACGTGGACGAGGCTGCTGCCAAGATTCTCGAGGCCCGCGCCGAGGCCCGTGCCGCCAAGAACTGGGATCTGGCCGACGCCATCCGCGACCAGCTCAAGGACCTGGGCCTCACCATTGAGGACACGGCCGCCGGCACCCGTATCAAATCTCTCTAATCCCCGCGGGTTTCCCAAGCACCCGACCGCCCGAGCCACGGCACCTTGCCTTTCAATCGTCGGGCATGACCTCAAGGTCTATGCCCTCCTCTTTCAAGGCAATCTGCCGCACCTCGGGCGGTCGTTTCGTTTGTTCTATTGATAATCGTTTTAAGGAGGCCGTTTTATGGCCGACAATCGCAAGCGTGCATCGCGCGGAGGCAAGCAGGCCGTTTCTGGTTCGCGTCCGATTCGTCGCAACGACCGCGCTGCCGCTCCCAAGGGCCAGCGCGAGCGCTCCCAAGCCCAGGCTGCGCGTCCGCAGCGAGATCGCAACCGCGACGCTGTCCAGGCTCCCAAGGGCGAGTTTATCGAAGGTCGTCGTGCTGCCGCCGAGGCGCTACGCACTGGCTTTCCCATCAAGTGCGCGCTCATCGCCGAGGGCGGGGAGCGCGATGCCGCCTTGTCGCGCCTGGTCGATGACCTCAACGCCACGGGCGTTCGCATTAAGTACGTGCCGCGCGCACAGCTCGATGCGCTGTCGAGCCATGGCGCTCACCAGGGCATTGCGCTCGAGGTGGGCAACTTCCCTTACGCCGATGTCGCCGACATCCTCGACCGCGCAGGCGAGGGCCCGGCGCTTGTCGTGGTGCTCGACCATGTGACCGACGACGGTAACTTTGGCGCCATCGTGCGCTCCGCCGAGGTTGTGGGCGCGGCCGGCGTCATCATCGCCAACAAGCGCGCCGCCGGCGTGACCGTGGGCAGCTACAAGACTTCAGCCGGCGCCGTCATGCATCTGCCTATCGCGCAGGTGCCCAACATCGCCCGTGCGCTCGACGATCTTAAGGCCGCTGGCTTTTGGGTGGGCGGTGCCTCCGAGCACGCCGAAGGCAGTTGCTGGGATGCTCCCTTCGAGGGCCGCGTGGCGCTCGTCATGGGCTCCGAGGGCGACGGCATCTCGCGCCTGGTGCTCGAGAAATGCGACTTTTTGACCAAGCTTCCCCAGCGCGGCATGACCGAGAGCCTCAATGTTGCCCAGGCGACTACGGCCCTCTGCTTTGAGTGGCTGCGCCGCAACGCCGGCGAGCTCATGGGGGAGGAGTAGCGCATGTCCAAAAAGAACCGTGCCAAGTCCAAGGCCAAGCGCTTTGGCGAGGGCTCGGCCAAGCCGATTGTTTCGGCCGCGACCTACGGCGTGGGCGGCAATGCGTTTGCGCAGGCTATCGCCGACCCGGTCTCGACGGTGCACTCCAACAAGCCCGAGCTGCTGGTGGTCGACGGCTACAACGTGATCCACTGCACGCCGCGCTACGAAAAGCTCGTGTACGACCATTCCGACGATCCGTATTCCAGCGACGTTCACGATATGGCGCGCACCGCCCTCATCAACGACGTCGCCGCCTTTGCCCAGGGCCGCTACGAGGCCGT
>CABSNA010000304.1 GCA_902478865.1 uncultured Collinsella sp. | reverse complement strand
GGCATGATGTCCTGAACGCTGGAGATCTTCTGGTCGGTGATGAGGATGTACGGATCCTTCATCACGGCCTCCATGCGGTCGTTGTCCGTGACGAAGTAAGCGGAAACATAGCCCTTGTCGAACTGCATGCCCTCGACGGTGTCGATGGTGATGTCGAACGTCTGGGAATCCTCGACGGTGATGACGCCGTCCTTGCCCACGACCTCCATGGCCTCGGCGATCTTCTCGCCAACCTCGGGGTCACCGGCAGAGATGGTACCGACGGAAGCGATCTGCTCCTTGGTCTCGACCGGCTTGGCCTGCTTCTTCATCTCGGCGACAGCGGCGTTTACAGCCTTGTCGATGCCGCGACGGATGGCCAGCGGGTTGGCGCCGGCGGCGACGTTGCGCAGACCGTCGTTGACGATAGCCTGAGCGAGCAGGGTTGCGGTGGTGGTGCCGTCACCCACGGTGTCGTTGGTCTTGGTGGCGACCTCCTTCACCAGCTGAGCGCCCATGTTCTCGATGTTGTCCTCGAGCTCAATCTCCTTAGCGACGGAAACGCCGTCGTTGGTGATGGTCGGGGCACCGAACGTGCGCTGCAGAGCGACGTAACGGCCCTTGGGGCCCATGGTGACGGTAACGGCGTCGGCCAGAGTGTTGACGCCCTTGGCGAGCTTGGCGCGGGCATCGGTGTTGAACGTAATGTTCTTTGCCATGGTAGGTAATCCTCCAAAAGAAATGTGACTCGCGTCGCCGCTTCCGAGTCCTATGCGGCGGACGCGTTCAAAGACGAATCAGAGATTCTGACGAGACTAGGCCTCGACGACGGCGTAGATGTCGTCGGCGCGCATCAGCAGATACTTCTCGCCGTCGACCTTGACCTCGTTGCCACCGAACTTACCGTAGATGACAACGTCGCCGACCTGAACGTCCATGGGGATGCGCTCGCCCTTGTCGTTGACCTTACCGGCGCCAACGGCAACGATGGTGCCGCGCTGCGGCTTCTCCTGAGCGTTGCTGGCGATGTACAGACCAGAAGCGGTCTTCTGCTCGGCCTCGTCGGGCTTGACCAGGACGCGATCTGCAAGCGGCTTCAAAGACGACATGCTTGTTTCCTCCTTTTTGGGCCGCACGGTTGAGCCGTGCGGGTTTCCCTACTTCGTTTGCGTACGCGTTGAATGGTACCCACGAATGGCGGGTTATACAACACAGAGTCAAAAAATCTTATTTTTTGGCACTTAGATTTTCTGAATGCCGGGGGATAACTTGTGCGCGGCTCCCGTGTGGCGCCGGAGGGGCGGGATATAAGGTTTCCTGCTCGGGCAGTCCTGCTCGCACGAAGGCCACATTAAGTGGCCTTCGGCTCGTGCGGAACTCGCGACAAACCTTATATCCCGCCCCTCCGGCGCCACACGGGAGCTGAGTCAACGTTATCGGGCCCGGCATTCAGAAAAGTCAGTGCAGCAAAATGGCGACGCGGATAGAATGCACAAGATAGGGGCACGTTGTCGGGACGCGCTCTTTTAAGTTGCGGTGGAATAGTTCCTGTTTTTGGGCTTGAAGGCCGATTTAAGGGACTATTTCACCGCAACTGAGGGGTGGGATGTGGGGTTAATGCTCGTAGATCAGGTTGCCTGCCAGATAGGTTGCCTGAACCTTGGTAGCCTGGAGCTCTTGTGGGTCGATGGTGAGTGGGTTTTGGTCCAGGACTACAAGGTCGGCGTATTTGCCGAGTTCCAGGCTGCCGAGGTTTTGCTCGTCGCCTGCCGCGTAGGCGCTGCCCAGGGTGTAGTTGCGCAGGGCAGTTGCCGCGTCGATACGCTCGCTGGGGAGCCAGCCGCCCTCGGGCCAGTGGCTGCGGGGGTCTTGGCGCGTGATGGCCGTGTAGATCACGTTCATGCTGGTAACGGCCGTGATGGGGCTGTCGGTACCAAAAGCTTGGCGGATGCCGCGCTGCTTATAGGTCGCAAACGGCCACATGATGCGGCTGCGTTCCAGGCCCAG
>CABSNA010000303.1 GCA_902478865.1 uncultured Collinsella sp. | reverse complement strand
CGGCTCATGCTTTCATATGGCACTAGGCCAGAAAGGGCCCCGGGTGTTGCCCCGGGGCCCTTCTCAATTACTCCTCGGTGCTCTCGGCCGTATCGGCCGTAGCATCCTCGGGCGCCGCTTCGGGCTCCGGTGCGGGGCGCTTCTCGCCACCGTAGGTCACCGTCACCATCGCGGAACGCAGGATGCGATCCGCCATGCGGTAGCCCTTCTGGTACACATCGTTGACGGTCTCGTCGTACTGCGATGCGTCCTCGACGCGGCCCACAGCCTGGTGCTCGAGCGGATCGAACGCCTCGCCCTTGGGGTCGATGGGCTCCACGCCCTCGTGCGCGAACACATCGAGCAGCTTGGCATGTACCGCGTCAACGCCATCGACGAACTGCTTGAAGTCGTCGGAAAGCTCTTGGCTGCGGGCATGGTCGATCGCGCGCTCGATATCGTCGATCACCGGCAACAGCGCAGTGACGAGCTTCTCGGTCGCGCGCTCGCGCTCGGCGATACGCTCGTTGGCGGTGCGGCGACGGAAGTTCTCCCAGTCGGCCTGCAGGCGGGCGGTGCGCTCGGTGGCGTCCTTTGCCTTGTCCTCGGCGGCCTTCTGAGCCTCTGCCGCAGCATCGAGCTCATTGCGCACGTCGGCAAGCTCTTTCTGAGCCTGCTCGAACTTGAGCTTAAAGTCGTTGTCGGCGGCTTCCTCACCGGCGCGGATAGCGGCTTCCACCATCTCGTCCTCGGTCATCGTCGCCTCCTTGTTGGAATCCTCTACCTGGTTCTCGGCAGCCTCGGCGGCCGGGGCCTCGTTGGCCTCGGTATCGTCGACGGCCTCTACGGGAATCTTCACGTCCTTCTCCTCAGAGTCAACGGGGGCGGCGCCAGCGGCAGCCGCCTCCGTGCGAGCTTTACGGGCGGACATGATTACTTGTCCTCGTCGTCCACAACCTCGTAGTCGGCGTCGACGACGTCATCGTCGGCAGGCTGGGCACCGGCGGCACCGTCGGTCTGCTGCTGAGCGTCGGCGTAGACAACCTGAGCCAGCTCGTAGGCCACAGACTGCAGGGACTCGCCGGCGGCCTTGATGGCCTCGACGTCAGAGCCCTCGAGCGCCTTCTTGGCGTCAGCGATAGCGGCCTCGGCCTTGGACTTCACGTCGGCGGAAACCTTGTCGCCCAGCTCGTTGAGGGTCTGCTCGGTGGAGTAGCACAGACTGTCGGTCTGGTTGCGGACCTCGACCTCTTCCTTCTGCTTCTTGTCCTCCTCGGCATGAGCCTCGGCGTCCTTGACCATACGATCGACTTCGTCGTCGGACAGAGCAGTGGAGCCGGAGATGGTGATCTGCTGCTCCTTGCCGGTGCCCTTGTCCTTAGCGGAGACCTTGACGATACCGTTGGCGTCGATGTCGAAGGTGACCTCGATCTGCGGCACGCCGCGGCGGGCAGCCGGGATACCGGTCAGCTGGAACTTACCGAGCGACTTGTTGTCGCGGGCAAGCTCGCGCTCGCCCTGGAGCACGTTGATCTCGACGCTGGTCTGGTTGTCGGCAGCGGTGGAGTAGACCTCGGTCTTGGAGGTCGGGATCGTGGTGTTGCGGTCGATCATCTTGGTCATGATGCCGCCCATGGTCTCGACGCCCAGCGACAGCGGGGTAACGTCGAGCAGCAGGATGCCCTCGACGTCGCCGGTGAGCACGCCGCCCTGGACGGCAGCGCCGTCGGCAACGACCTCGTCGGGGTTCACGGACATGTTGGGCTGCTTGCCGGTCATGGTCTTGACGAGCTCCTGGACGGCGGGCATACGGGTGGAGCCGCCGACGAGGATGACCTCGGTCAGATCGGAGAGCTTAAGCTTGGCGTCGCGCAGGGCATTGGTGACAGGCTGCTTGCAGCGCTCGAGCAGGTCGCGGGTGATCTTCTCGAACTCGGCGCGGGTCAGCGTGTAGTTGAGGTGCAGCGGGCCGGACTGGTTCATGGTAATGAACGGCAGGTTGATGGTGGTC
>CABSNA010000302.1 GCA_902478865.1 uncultured Collinsella sp. | reverse complement strand
ATGTTCACAAGCAGTCCTCTCCGCTCGACCTGCCAAAAAGGGACAGGTTTATTTTTGGCAGGTTTTATCAGGCAAAACGTTCAAATAAAAACGCCGGATGCAAGACGAGCGTGCCCGTCAGCATCCGGCGCATCTACAGCTACCAGCTCAGCAGCTCGTAACCGTCCTCGGTCACCACGAGCTGTACCTCGCACTGAGCCGAATCGCTACCGTCCTTGGTGCGCACACACCAGCCATCGCCCTTGCTAATCTTGATGTCGGGCGCTCCGGCATTGACCATGGGCTCAATGGTAAAGACCATGCCCGGAGCCATGATGGTGTCCACATCGGGTGCCTCGGTGGTAAAGCCCACAAACGGGTCCTCGTGGAACTCCTTACCGATGCCGTGTCCGCCGTACTCGCGCACCACGCTAAAGCCGGCGTCCTCGACGGTCTTTTGCACGGCCTCGGCCATAACGGACAACGGCAGCCATGGCTTGACGGCCGCCAGACCCGCCTCCACGCTGGCGCGGGTGACGTCGACCAGGCGCTGGCGCTCGGCCGAGACCTCGCCGATGCAGAACATGCGGCTCGAGTCGCTAAAGTAGCCGTCAAGAATCGTGGAGCAGTCGACGTTGATGATGTCGCCCTCGTGCAGCACATCCGCATCGCAGGGGATACCGTGGCAGACGACGTCGTTGATCGAGGTGCACACGCTCTTGGGGTAGCCTTCGTAGTTGAGGTCGGCCGGCGTGCCACCGTGCTCGACGGTGTAGTTGTAGATCATCTGGTCGATCTGGTTGGTGGTCATGCCTGCGGCGATGTGCTCGCCTACGTAGTCGAGCACGCCTACGTTGATGGCGGCGGAGCGCTTGATGCCCTCGATGTCGGCGGGCGTCTTGTAGAGCGTGCGGGGCAGAACCTCCCAGCCCTCCTCCCACAGGCGCTCGAGGCGCTCGTCGAAGGCGCTGTGACATTTCTTATATTTTTTGCCGCTGCCGCACCAGCAGGCGTCGTTGCGGCCGGGTACGGGTCCGTTGTCATACATGGCTAACTTCCTTTCATCCGCAGCTAGTATAGCCCACCCACGCGTCCATAAAAGTTGCGGTGATATAGTTCCGATTTAAGCGGTTTAACAGCATAAACAGGAACTATATCACCGCAGCTGATGGAGCGGGATGGCGGGCACTAGCTGCTGCGTGGTTTTGCTAGTAGCTCACCTGGCAGGGAATGCCGAGGGCGCTCACGCGCGCGGCAATCGTGTCGAGCACCTCGGGCGCCGCTTTGGCAAGGCCGGCGACCGGTGTTTCGCGCGCCACCGTGTAGATGGTCGCCTCCTGCGGGCGAATGCGCTCGAGCGCCGCGAGCCAAGGGCCGACGTACTCCTCGCCGGTGTTGTCGATGAGCTTGCCCTGATACTCGCCGGTCAAAAAGATCGTCTGGATAATAACGTGACCGTCAAAGCTTGCGAACGTCTCAATCTGGTGCTCGACGTCGTAGGGGCCAACAGGCTGGTCGAGCAGCTGGATAAACGCCGGGTCGACGGTATCGAGCTTGAGGATATTGTCGTCGACCATCATGAGCGCGTCGTGCACCTCGGGGCGGTCGGCGCGCGTGCCGTTGGAGAGCACGGCGATCTTGGAGTTTGGGGCTAGCTGGTCGCGCAGCACAACGGCGCCGGCGATGGCCTGCGGAAATTCGGGTGCGGCGGTGGGCTCGCCGTTGCCTGCGAAGGTGATCACATCGGGGAGCTCGCCCTCGGCTGCCATCTCGCGCAGCTTTGCCTCGAGCGCGTCGAGTACCGCGGCAGCCGTGTTATACGGCTCGTGGCAGGGGCGCTCGGCGTTGAGACCGTTCTCGCAGTAGATGCAGTCGAACGTGCAGATCTTGCCGCTGGCCGGCATCATGTTGACGCCGAGCGAGAGACCAAGGCGACGGCTGCGAACGGGCCCAAAGATGGGGCTGGCATTCAAAAACGTAGACATAGGCATATGCTCCTCAAGACAATTGTGCCTAAGCATAGCATCGGCTCC
>CABSNA010000301.1 GCA_902478865.1 uncultured Collinsella sp. | reverse complement strand
CCAGGCCCGATTTTGCCTCTTGACAATGTCCTGCTCATATTAAAAGGAACGTCCCTAAGTGCCGACAGTTAGGGACGTTCCTTTTGTGCCGGCATTCGGGGACACTCCTTGCGGATTTGCGAGCAGTTTGCGCGTTTGTCGACGTAAGGATGTTCATTTGTCGACTTCTTGGGCTGTGGTCACCTGTTATTTCTGTGGTGGCTGCAGGCATCTGGTTCAAAAGGGCGGGTTGGCCGTCTATGTTTGCCTGCGGTTTTGTTGCGGTGCGCATTTTCGGTCAAGCTTTTCGTCAAGTGTTTGGTCAGCATCTGGTTTGCAGTCGGAGGCCTATTTTGCCCGCGCTGGTCGTGGCTGCCCACCCTCCTCGTAAGCTCAGATTGAGGTCCATCAGTTTGAGGAGGATGCCATGACTGACCACGCTTTTGACCGAGCAGAGCTGGCTGAAGCCGTCGGCAACGATATTGCCGACATGGCTCACTTTTGGATGCTGCGGAAGTTTCAATTTCTGGAGCCGGCACGCGAACAGTTCGAGATTATCGTCGACCCGTGGCTCAGCTATTGCGAGGAACCTTCTCAAAACGAAATCATGGCCTACAACATGGCGTTTACCGATTGGCTGCTGTTTGAGCGCCCCTATCGCCATGGCAAAACGCTGCTCGAGCTATATGTTGGCGAGCCGCCGGCATCGCTTTCGCCTGCCTCGCTCAAGCGGCTCGAGCAGGTACGCGACACGCAGTATTTCTCGCGCTTTGGCATTTTGGACAAGAATCCTGCGTCCGGCATGGTCGTGCTGAAGGACACGCGCACCGATCATCGCTTTGATGTCTACGATCCGCATATCGTGCAGAAGGAGCACTGGAGTGACGGCGCGATTGCGGTGCGCCTCGCCTGCGTCGACGATGTCTGGCTTACGGCGGGACAGCTCTACCTGTATGACATCGCGCGGCTGAGCGATACGGCGGTCGATGGGCCGGGTGCGGTGCATCCGGAGGACCTGCAGGACGGCTTTGACACCTCGTGCATCAGCTTCTTCTTGCGTCTGGTCCGCGACATCATGGGCGCCCAGGGGCGGTACGTAAAGTCCCTCAACATCTACGAACAGGAATGGGGGTAGAGGATGGGCGGTTGTCGCCTGCCTTGCCTTCTGCCCTTTTGTCTCGATCTGTAACGTTTGGGGACAAAAACCAGTCTATCTGTTACAGATCGAGACGAATGCTTGGGCGCCGCTGGTTTGTCTAAATCTGTAACGTTTAGGGGCCTGGAGAACGTCTTACTGGTACAGATCGAGACGTTTGGCACCTGGCTGGGGGGATGTCTCAATCTGTAACATCTACAGTCCAAAAATCGGTCTTCTTGTTACAGATCAAGACGTTTGTCGGTGGAGGCAACGGTGACGATGGTCCATTTGTCCGATGTGGTGGTGATGGAAGTGTCTAATACCGTTTTCAAGCACAAGCATACGACTCGCAACACGTTGGTGCGGAATAGGATGCTCGCGCGACTCACGGAGGCGACCGAGCAAGGTGCGCTGCTCGCAACGCATGACAATGCCGAGCTCATGTGGCTGCGGCGTCATGTTGGAACCGACGATATCGCGGAACCCGAGCCGTATTTGTTCTGCTTTCAACATGATTGGGATGCGCTGACGCCGACGGAGCGAGCGCTGCGGGCCATCAAAGGGCTTGCGGAGTTTCATCCCGATTGGGCGTTTTGGGGCTATGACGCGGCACTTTTGTGGGGTCTGGAGGTGCCGAATGATCTGCTTGGGCCACGATATCTTGTTAAGACAGGTTGCTCGGTGCCGCTGAGTGCAGGATGTCGGCTGTTGCGTCCGCAGGCGGCGGGCGCACTTGAACAAGTCGACGGCGTGCAGGTGACGTCGTTTTGGCGCACGGTGGAGGATTGCCTACTGCGTGCACCGTTCTCCTACGGGTTGGCGATTGCCGATTCTGCACTGCGGGCGAAAGGCGTATCACGTGGGGATTTGTGCGAGCGCCTCCGCGCCGATTGCGAGGGCAGGC
>CABSNA010000300.1 GCA_902478865.1 uncultured Collinsella sp. | reverse complement strand
CTACACGCGTAAGATCGTCGGCAGCGTCAGATGTGTATAAGAGACAGGGTGCGAATGGCCGTCGCGACATCGGAGTCGGTCTGCTTGATGCCGCATTTGGCCAGGATAGATGTGATGCCGGCAAAGAAAGCCGACACAAATGCTGCTGTGACCCACGACACGGGTGAAATGCCTCCCCAAAGAACAACCGCGCCAGATTTACGGCGCTCGTCCGATGATACCGTTCCGCCATGAAGCTTTGATATCGCTGTGGTGAGACAGGGGCCATAGCTCGAGAGGGCATTTGGTTAAGGCTCGAATCGAAGGTGAATGGTTTTCCGCGAAGTGAACGAGTAAATCTGGACCTCTGGAACATGCACACTTTTTTCGAACAAAACTGCAGGATTCTTAGACAAAA
This sequence comes from uncultured Collinsella sp., assembly GCA_902478865.1. Classification (GTDB taxonomy): domain Bacteria; phylum Actinomycetota; class Coriobacteriia; order Coriobacteriales; family Coriobacteriaceae; genus Collinsella. The sequence goes on along the minus strand of CABSNA010000300.1, from coordinate 1,627 downwards.
CCGCAGGAATTGAGTCCTTAAAAATGTCGATGCTACAGGGCACTGTTTTTACTCGTTCACTTCTCGGAAAAGTATTCACCTTCGATATGCTGACGGTGTCTTTTTGGTTGCCAAGAACTAGACGGCCTGCTGTGAGGGGCGGTGGTGACGCTATGCCGCCTTGTTTCATTGAAAAAATAAGCGGGGTACCACCTAAGCTTTTTTAGCTGTCGATTACAGATCGCGTACTCGATAAACCTTGGTGCTGACGGTGCAGCTGATTGCACATAGCGCGAGGGCCGGCACGGCAATTCCTGCGCACAGACAGCCCAGAACGGCAGGATCGGGATTCGCCCCGGCAATCTTCGACATGAGCTGGTTGCTGATGGGGTTGGATGAGTTTAGCGTGACCATGATAAGGCACATGTATAGGGCGTACAGACCAACGGATAGGCGTTGCGCCTTCATGTGTTCAAATCGAAAGAACAGAGGCAGTACCAAAAACACCGCCATGAGGGAGAAAAGCATCGATATTGCCGAGGCGATTGCGGTCTCAAAGACGGTCTCTCCCGTGGAGGGGATACCCACGCTGTTTAAGATCGGGATGGCGACGATACTCAACAGCACGGCCGCGCACGTCATGATGACCGAGAAAATAGTGATGCACAGGTAGCGTGCGCTGACGATGTCTTTGCGTGAGATGGGCAGCGTTGCCCGATAGCGCTCCCATCCGTTTTGGTTGTCGAGCCCGGCCAGCGACGTCATGGCCATGATAGGCGACATGGCACTGATCGCGAAGGCGCCGGCGGCGCTCATATCGGAATCACCATTCGATGCCCTGACGGCGGTCAGCACGACGAAGATGAACAGGCCGACACCTGCGATGCTCGGGACGAGCGTGCGAACGATGGCAAGCTCGGACATAATGGCGCGTTTCATTTCGAAGCCCCTTTCAGCATGAAGCGAAGATAGTCATCAATGGTTGCCCAATCGCAGGGAATCTCGGGGAAGGCTTCGAGTGCTTCGCGACGGTTGGGCACGAGTACGTCCACGCTGTAGGCGTGGCGGGCGGCACGGGCACCTTCGACGCAAGCCATAAGCTCGGCGGCCTGTGCTTGGGTACAGTGGGCGATGCCAGCTCGGTCGGTAATGTCCTCGCGCGGCAGATCAAACACAATCGAGCCGTTATCGATGCAGATGACGCGGTCGGCGGCGCGATCGAGGTCGGACGTAATGTGGCTCGAGAGCAGCACGCTGTGCTGACCGTCGGCGACAAAGGCAAGCAGCTCATTGAGCAGTTCCTCGCGTGCCATGGGATCGAGGCCTGCGGTGGCTTCGTCCAAAACGAGCAGTTTGGCATTGTGACTGAGTGCACAGGCAAGCTGCAGTTTCATGCCCATGCCGCGGGAGAGGTCCTTGACTTTTGTCTTAGGATCGAGGCCAAATCGGTTGATGAATCCGGCGAACGTTTCGCGGTCCCACGTGGGGTACGCCGGGCCTACGAGCGACTCGATCTGGCCCACCTTGAGCGTGGAGGGGAAGGGGCACGTGTCCAGGACAAGACCGACGCGGGAGCGTAGATGGCGCTGCGTCTCATCGGGCGCGTCGGCGCCACAGCGCTGCCCAAACAGGTGCACCTCGCCGGCAT
>CABSNA010000299.1 GCA_902478865.1 uncultured Collinsella sp. | reverse complement strand
GGAGATGTGTATAAGAGACAGCGTCAAGCTTGTACGCAACTTCCGCAGCCACGACGAGGTGCTGCGCTATGTGGCGCGCGTCTTTGACGGCGACACCGGTGGTTTGATGCAGGGGTTCTTGGATCTTGAACCGAGCGACGAACGCGAGGACAAGCTCAAGGCGAAGGCATCGCGCCGCCAGGCGCTGCTCGTTGCCGGTGGCAGTACGCAGGAGCGAACGCAGGCGAAAGCTCGCGCGATTGCGGAGCGATTCCAAGCACTCGTTAAAGCGGGCCAGCCCCAGGGCAGCATGGTCCTGCTGCTGGGCCGCATGACCAACGCCGATGTCTATGCGCAGGCCTTCCGCGACCAGGGGCTCGACTGCGTGATCGCAGGCGGCTCGGTCTTTGCCCAGGCAGCCGAGGTGCAGACGGTGCGTGCCCTGGTCTGCGCACTCGCCAATCCGGCCGATACGGCGCAGGGCCTTATGCCGCTGCTGGCCTCACCGATGTTTGCGCTCGGCGCCCAGGAGTTCCTGGCGCTGGCGACCAAGCTGGACGACCAGACGGGGGAGACCTCGCGCCGCAACATCGATGCGGGTATCATGAGCGATTTCGATGTGCCGGGTTTGCAAGACTTGCCGCTCGTGACGCGCGCCCGCGAGGTGCTGCGCTACGCGCTTCGCCGTGTGGGGCGCGATTCGTTCGCCGCCATCGCGCGCGATACTGTCAACGCCTCCGGCTGGTTTGTGCGTCTGGCACAGCGTGGTCCCGAGGGCAGGGCCATTGCCGCCAACGTGCTTAAGGCGCTCGATGCCGTGGCCGAGGCGGAGGCCGAGTTCGGTAACTCGCCGCGTTCCATTGCGCTTGCCTTCGACCGCTTCTTGGCGGGCAAGGAGGCCCCAGGCGCCCTCAACGAGGAGGGCGACGGCGCGGTGCGCATCATGACCGTGCATGCGTCCAAGGGCCTGGAGTATCCGGTTGTGGCGGTTGCGGAGTGCTTTGGCGTGCGCAAGTCGTCCGGTGCGGCGCAGATGGGTCGCGTCGACGGCGGGGCGCAGGTCGTGGCGCTGCCGGCACGCTTCGACGGCGTTAAACTCGCGGACGGTACGTTCGTGAAGGGCGATGACGTCAAAAAGCAGTTTGAGCATGCGTTTAAGGGCAAGGGCACGTCGCTATGGTTGCCGCCGGAGCTCATGGAGGACGTCTGCGCGACGGGTTCTCCCGCCGAGGCATTCGTTCGCCTGCGCAACGACGACCTGCAGCTTTCGCTCGAGGAGCGGGCTCGGTTACTCTATGTCGCCATGACGCGTGCGCGAGAGCTGGTCATTCTGGCGATGGATGCCGGCGTGAGCCGCGGCAAGGTGCGCGCGCCGACCTTCGACGCCGAGACCGATCTGACCTACGACGTGCTGCGACGCATTTTGCCGACGGATGCCCTGGACATGCCGCAGCTCGATGCCGACCGCCTGGTGTTCGACAACTCCCAGCCGGGCGACTACGAGCTCATTTCGCTCGCGGACTTTTCCTTTGGCGAGCAGTCGTTTGAGGCCAATGCTTCTCTGGATGCCGAGGGCAGGCTTGTCCGCGGCGATGCCGATGCCGCCGATAATGCTGCGCACTCAACTGTGCCCGGTCCTGCCGACGCCGAGCCCGATGCGTTTGAGCTCGTGTATCCCCAGGCGGTGGGCGTGCGCATGGGCACCTGCCCGTATCCGGCGCGCGATTCGTACAGCTACTCGTCAATTGCCGCGGCGCTGCATGCCGAGTCCGAGGACCGTGCCGCCGAGGCACACGTGCCCATGGACGAGGCCGGCGATGATGCGGAGTCGGATGGTTCCGAGATGACGGATGCAGACGTGGCCGCCGTTGAGCCCGCCGGCAACCCCATGGCGCTGGGCTCGGCGTTCCATGCTGCCTGCCAGTGGCTGATCGAGATGGGTGCCGACGTGTTGCCCGCTGCGCGCGCCGATGCGCTGGCACGCTTGTGGCGCCTGACGCTGGAGCAGCGCGAACGCTTCGACGTTGCCCTGGACCGCTGGCTCAAGTCGGCTG
>CABSNA010000298.1 GCA_902478865.1 uncultured Collinsella sp. | reverse complement strand
GGCTCGGAGGATGTGTATAAGAGACAGCCTCGGAGAGCGGCTCCAGGCTAAAACCGGTACCCTCGGGAGAGCTCAAGAACGCTTCCACGACCTGCGTGTTCTCCTCGTCGAAAACCGAGCACGTCGCATAGATGAGCTCGCCGCCGGTAGCCACGCGCGCAGCAGCCTCTTTGAGCATCGTAAGCTGCAGTTTGGGCAGCTCAACCGTCACATCTTTTTCGGTCAGGCGCCACGGTATCTCAGGATGACGGCGCATGGTTCCGGTGCCAGAGCACGGCGCATCGATAAAGACCGTGTCGAACTTAACCGGCTCGCCAAGCATGGCATCAAACGATGTGAGCACCTCATTAAGCTCGCAGGCATCACCCGAAACCGTGCGAACGCCCTGAATACCGGCCTTATGCAGACGAGCGAGATTCAGATCGCACTTGCGATCATGCAGATCGAGCGCCGTATGCTGACGCTCATAGCCCGCACGCTTGGCCTGGCACATCATCACATAGGTCTTGGTGCCACGGCCGGCACCAATCTCAAGGCAGCTACCAGGGCGCGTGGCAGCCGTGGCGATAAGCTGGGCGTTAAGGTCCGAGGCCACGGCTGCAGCACGCTCAAATACGCCCGACGCAACGGTAACCTGAGCATCGACCGGAGCATGACAGCCAGGGAACACAGGCGCCACAAGCTGCGATAGGTACGGATCAGGTTTGGTTGCAAAGGCGTTCTCGTGCAAAGCGAGCGGCGCGGGCGCCAGATTGCCGGCGAAGCCGAGCGCACCCTCTGGAGTGTCAAACGACACCATAATGCGAGCGCATAGCCAGCGCGGAAGACCCATAAGGCGCGACAGACGAACCAAGCGTCGCTCGGACTCATCCATGTCGGATGCCGTGGCAAAGTCCTCAACATTGTCCGCAACCTTATGCAGTACAGCATTGGCCAAGCCGGCGGCGGACTTAGCACCGCAACGAACCAGTTCAACACCCTGACTTACGGCAACACGGCCCGGCGTATGCAGGTAGAGCATCTCGAAGGCCGAGATACGAAGCGCTATGCGAACGCGCGGCGCAACCTTTTTGGGCTTATCGAGAAACTGATTGAGCAGCTCGTCCAAAACACCCTGCGTGGCGGCAACACCGAGCGCCAAGCGAGCGGCAAACGCAGAATCGCGCTGGTCAATGGCCTTGGCGGAAGCACGGGAAGACAACACGTCGCGCGCATACATGCCACGGCGATCGGCCTCCATCAGCACATCGAGCGCAAGCTTGCGCGCGGGAGACAGCTTGCTCATGACAAAACACCCCACGAAAGATCGGCACCCTGCAGGCCAGCAGCCCAAGCAGAAGCGACCATAGCACGCTTGCCATCAGGCTTAACCTCGAGCAACTCAACCGAGCCATCGGAAAGGCCAAGGTAAACACGCTTAGCCTGAACGAGAACCTGACCCTCGCCAAGCGACACATCAGCCGCCGCAGCATCGAGCACACGCACGGTCTTGCCGGCAATCACGCAACGAGCAGGCGCGGTATCGGACGAGGCCAGCACATGACGCACGCAATCAAGCGCCGACATTTGCGGATCCAAGCGCATCTCCTGCTTAGAAATCTTGGCAGCATGGGTAACGAGCGCCTCGTCCTGTTCGATCCACACGGCGATGCCATCGGCAAGAGAAGGAAGCATATCGGCAAGCAGTTTGCCGCCGAGCTCAGCGAGCTCCATAGTCAGCGCCTCGGCATGCTTACCGGCAACCGAGGTCGAGGCCTGCGCACAATAGGCGCCGGTATCCACGCCATGCCCAATGCGCATAATAGAAACGCCGGCGACCTCGTCACCAGCAAGAATGGCACGTTGAATAGGAGCAGCCCCACGCCAACGAGGCAGCAGCGAAGCATGAACATTCACAATACCAAGCGGAGCCATATGCAGCACCTCATCAGGCAAAATGCAACCATAGGCAGCCACACAGAAAATATCAGCCTGGGCAGCCTTGAGCGCCTCAACAACCTCAGGGGTCATACGATTTGCCTCAACAACTGTCTCTTATACAC
>CABSNA010000297.1 GCA_902478865.1 uncultured Collinsella sp. | reverse complement strand
GTACCGTGATCTCGGTCGCCGGAGACATGATCGAGGTTCAATTCGAAAAGACCGGTCAGACCAAAAAGCTGATGAAGGGCTTCGCGCCGATCGTCAAGCTGTCGTGATCCTGGCGGACCTGGGCGGGCGTATAGGGCAACATCGCCTGCTCGGGCAGTCCTGCGCAAGACGGAGAGCACATTAAGTGCTCTCCTTTGCGTGCGGAACTCGCGATCGATGTTGCCCTATACGCCCGCCCAGGTCCTTGGGTAACGGTGCTTGCGAACGTCGCTCTGCTCGTTCGCTTTTTGATCTGGAGAGCCGGGTGGGCTGATAAATAGATATGGCAAGGGGCTCTCCCGCACATGGACGGGAGAGCCCCTTGTTTCGTTTTGGTTGTTGTTGTGACCTAGAGGTGGCTGATGATCAGTTCCATCTTGCCTTCGAGGTCGATGGAGCTGACGGTGCTGGGGGCCAGCAGGTGGCTTCCCTTGCGGACGGGGTCGCCGCAGATGGTGCCTTCGCCGTCGATGACCGACAGACACATGAAGGGCCAGCGCTGCTCCAAGGTCTTGCTGCCGTCGACGCGCACGCGATCGACGGTGTAGCAGGGGTTGGACTCGAGCTTGGTTACGCCATCGACCTCGGGCGCGGTCACCGTGCCGTCGGTCGGAGCCTGAGCATCAAAGTCGATGCATTCGAGGCTCTGCTCAATGTGCAGTGGGCGCAGCTTGCCGTCGGTGCCGGGGCGGTCGTAGTCGTACAGGCGATATGTCACGTCGCTCGACTGCTGCGTCTCCAGAATCAGCGTGCCGGTCTTGATGGCGTGCACGGTACCGGAGTCGATCTGGAAAAAGTCTCCCTTGTGAATCGGCAGCACGTTGAGCATCTCGTCCCAACGGCCCTCTTCGATCATCTGTGCGGCCTCGGCGCGGTCGTGCGCGCGCTGGCCGACGATGATCGTGGCGCCGGGCTCGCAGTCCAGCACATACCAGCACTCGGTTTTGCCCAGGCTGCCGTTCTCGTGCTTGGCGGCGTACTCGTCGTTGGGATGAATCTGGATTGAAAGGTCGTCCTTGGCATCCAGAATCTTAATGAGCAGCGGGAACTCCTTGCCCTCGCAATTGCCAAAGAGCTCGCGGTGCTCGGCCCACAGCCACGACAGCGTGTGACCGGCATACGGGCCCTCCGCAATCTGGCAGTCACCGTTGGGATGGGCCGAGATGGCCCAGCACTCACCGATGGGACCTTCGGGAATGTCGTAACCAAATACGGTTTCGAGCTGGCGGCCGCCCCAGATCTTCTCGTGAAAGATCGGCGTCAGTTTAATCAAATCGGACATGTTCATACCCCCATTGTGTTGCGCGGGCGCTGCACAAAACAGCTCAAAGCGAGCGCCCGGATGACTACAAAAACCTATGCCAACGTTACGTTGTGCAACTCAAAGCGGTCGCCAACGTTGCGCGAGACCGAATACTCAAAGGCGGCGCCGCTGTCCAAAAAGCCAATCTGGGTGAGCTCGAGCAGGGGAGAGCCAAGTTTGGTGTCCAGACGCTCGGCTTCTTCCTCGGTTGCTGCCACGGCGCGAATGGTACGGTGGAAGCTCGAAATCTTCAGCCCACATTGCTCGCGGATGAAGTGGTAGACCGATCCGTACAGGTCCTTCTTTTTAAGGCCTGGAATCAGCTCGAGGGGCATGTAGGTGTACTCGATAACGATGGGCTTCTCATCGGCCTGACGCACGCGCACGACGTGATAGGCAAAGTCATCCTCTGCAATTCCCAGCTGGGCTGCGATGTCCGCTGGTGGATTAACGATCGAGAAATCGTAGACCACCGAGGTCACCTTCTCCCCGCGGTGCTCATATGAAAAGCCCTGGGCACGGTCGTTTTTGCCCTGGAAAAACGCCTGACCGGGAAGTCCCGCCGTGTCCTTAACGTAGGTACCCGATCCGCGTCGGCTGGTAATAAGACCTTCCTCGGTGATTTGCTCGATAGCTCGTTTGACGGTGATTTTGGAAACGCTATAGAGCTCGCAGAACTCAACGACGGTGGGAAGCTTGTCGCCCGGTTTAAG
>CABSNA010000296.1 GCA_902478865.1 uncultured Collinsella sp. | reverse complement strand
CCTCGAGCATGGCCGAGCGCGACATCGCACGCCGGCGTCTTGCCTACGAGGAGTGCCTCTACCTGCAGCTGGCGCTGCGTCTGCGCAACGACGGCGGCCTGGTCGATGTGGTGCCCTATGCCCACACTGCGGGCGAGCATCTGGGCGCGCTTAAACAGGCCCTTCCGTTTTCGCTGAGCGACGAGCAGGAGGCCGCATTCCAAGACATCCTGCATGACATGTGCGATGGCGGGCGCGTGATGAACCGTCTGCTGCTGGGCGATGTCGGTACCGGTAAGACCGCCGTTGCCGCCTGCGCGCTGGCTGTGGCTGCCGATAGCGGCACGCAGGCCTGCGTTATGGCGCCCACGGGCGTGCTGGCGCGCCAATATGCCGATAAGACCGGCCCTCTGCTCTCGCAGGCCGGCATGTCCTGGGCGCTTCTGACGGGCGCCACGCCGGCCGCAGAGCGCGAGCGCATCCATGCCCAGCTGGAATCGGGCGAGCTTGACGTGCTCTTTGGCACCCATGCGGTGCTTTCGGATAACGTTGCGTTCAAGCATCTGTCGCTTGTTGTCATCGACGAGCAGCACCGCTTTGGCGTTGGCCAGCGCAACGCCCTACGCGCGAAGGGCCCCGGTGCCGATCTGCTCGTTATGACGGCAACGCCCATCCCGCGTACGCTGGCGCTTTCGGTCTATGGCGATCTGGATACGAGCATCATCCGCCATCGGCCCGTCCCTGGCGCTGGCGTGTCGACACGCGTGCTCACCGAGTCGAGCCGCGACCTCGCCTATGGCGCCATCAGCGAAGCGCATGAAAAAGGTCAGCAGGCCTACGTGATTTGCCCGCTCGTGGAGCCGAGTGACTCGGCCGATGAGTTGGAGGACGTGCCCGGTATCGCCCGCGACGAGGAGGGCCGCGTGACGGTCCCCGTGCCGCTGCATGATACGGCGACCGAGCTCGACCGCCTGCGTCTGGCGCTGCCGGGTCTCACTATCGAGCGCCTCCACGGCCGCATGCCAGCGGGGGAGAAGGACCAGGTTATCGATGCCTTCAAGCGTGGCGAGATTGACGTGCTCGTCTCGACTACGGTGGTCGAGGTGGGCGTTGACGTGCCCAACGCCACCGTCATGGTCATCGAGAACGGCGAGCGCTTTGGTTTGGCTGCCCTGCACCAGCTGCGCGGCCGCGTGGGCCGTGGCGGCGTGTCGGGCACGTGCCTGGTCATGACGCACTCCAAGGGCAACGGCGGCGCATCGGCGGCACAAGACCGTCTCCAGTCGCTCGAAAAGACCTCGGACGGCTTTACGCTCGCCCAGATGGACCTGCGCCTGCGCCATGAAGGCGAGATCCTGGGTTATCGCCAGCATGGTGGTGTGACCCTGCGCTTTGTCGACCTGGATGCCGACGAGGAACTGATCGAGTGGGCCCATTTGGACGCGGTCGAGCTCTTGCGGTATGCTTGCACCCTTGACTCCGTGGCGACGCGCCCCCTGCGCGATGCGGTCGCCATGCGATATCGACACATTTTTAAGGAGGTCAGCGGAGGATGAGAATCATCGGCGGCGAATGGCGCGGTCGTAAGATCGAGGAGCCCCGTGGTCGCGATGTCACCCGCCCCACGACTGATCGCGTACGCGAGGCGTGCGCATCTATGGTCATGTCGGCATTCGACTTCGATCTGGACGAGGTCCGTGTGCTGGACGCCTTTGGCGGCTCCGGTGCCTTAGGGTTAGAGATGCTCTCTCGTGGGGCTCGCTTGCTCACGACGTTTGAGATCGATCGCAACGCCGCGCGGCTCATTACCAAGAATATCGAGTCGCTCTGCCGTGACCGTGCGCGTTGGCGCGTGGTCACGGGCGACATGCTGGCGAGTGCCTCGCGCGGTCGTGTACCGGGCGCCCCCTTTGATCTGGTCCTGCTTGACCCGCCCTATGCTTTTGGTGCCGAGCCGGTCGAGGAACTGCTGCAGAAGCTGGCTCAGCAGGGTCTGCTTGCACCTGGCGCTTTTGCCCTGTTTGAGCATGCCGCCGCCGATGCGGGCGTGCATCCGGTAGGCTTTGAGACTGTACGTAAGCTGTCTCTTATAC
>CABSNA010000295.1 GCA_902478865.1 uncultured Collinsella sp. | reverse complement strand
TCGCCTCGAGCTTCATCAGGTCGCCCAGGCAGGCGTCAACGGGCGTGTCCGCCAAAATGATGGCGAGCAGCTGGGCATCGACGGCCAGCGCATCGATGCGGACGATCTTGAGCAGCTCATCACGCATATCGTCGAACAGGCGGTTGCGCGTCTGCTCAAACTCCTCGTCGCTGCCCATGTCCTCGATGCGATGGAGCTCGTCGAGCAGGTGGCGATGAACACCGGCATAGGACAGCAGCGCCTGAGCATGCTCGGACTGCGCATACTTTTGGGGATTCGCGCTAATGTCGTTATGGACAAGCTCGCGTGCTGCATCGGTGAGCTCGGGGTGCGACGCCAGATAGGTGCGCTCCAGGTAGGCGGGGATGTAGACGCTCGGATCCATTAGAGGTCTCCTCCCTTAAACGGCAAGCCCTGCTCGGCCGCCCGCAGGATGCGCTCGTCGATCTGGGAACGCACGATATCGTTGGTGGCGACCCAGGCGGCAAAGCTGGCATTGTCGGGGGCGCCCAAGCCCTCCTGCAATACCGGTGTCGCCTCGGACAGTGCAAGGACGAGCTCGTCGGTGGAGCCTGCACCCACGTTGACGCGGGCATAGACGCCATCGGGAAACTCGGTTTGGAAGTAGAGCGCCTCGGCTGCGTGCGGGCACGAGCGCGCAAGGATGCGCAGGTAGTGTTCGGCGCCCTCGTAATCCAGCTCGCGCCAGGCAGCGCTCATCAGCGCGATGAGCGTCCACGGGTCCAAGTCGCGTTCTACATCCTTGGGACGACGGCGCAGCGGCGTGTTGGCGAGATAGGGGACGGAGTGGGCAGAGCGAAAGCGCTTGAGCTCCTCAGCGGGGTATTCGAGCTTTGCCATGGCGAGCATTGCGGTGTGGCGGACGCCGGCAGGATCGTTGGGGGCAAAGTCGAGGCTGCGGTTTGCGGCTTCGAGCGACATGCGGTAGCGGCCGCTAATGAGCGCGCGCGATGCCAAGGCGGCAAGCCAGCGCAGGTAGGGACGGCGGGTCAGGTCGCCTGCGGCCTCGCGCTCGTAGGGGTCCTGCGCCGAGGCGATCTTGAGCGCCAGGTCGTGTTCGACTTCATCGCACTTGGATACCAAGTACTGTACGTATTCCTCGTTGGAGTCAGCGGTGAGGGCCGTCAGCATGCGCTGCGCATCCCAGTTGGCCGGATCGAGTGCGGCGGCCTCGCGAAGCATGTTCTCGGCAGCGGCCTCTTCCTGCTCGGCTTGGGCATCGTCGGGGATAAAGGGAATGCGGTAGTCGACGGCCTCGACCACTTTGGCAATCAGATGCCCGGCGCGGTCGCGGTCGTGCACGATGAGCGGCGCGGGGTTGCGGGTGAATTGCTCCATCAGACGCTCGACGGCGGGGCCGTCGGTGAGCGGGATATTGTCGCGGCGCAAGGCCTCAAGAACGAGGCGATGGCAATCCTCTTGAATGGGATCGAATGCCATGGGGCCTCCTTTGCTGCGGTTAGGGTTCAAATGTCTCTATATAAAGTTCTAGTTTACCCGCATGTGGCACACCGGGGGTGCCGCACTTGGACATGCACCTTTGCACCACGAAGACGGATGTCGCACAAATGTCGGCACCTTGGACGACTGAGTGGTATCACGGTGCCGCAAACGGTCGATTTTTGGCGGCGAACGGGGCGCATTTTGGAGGGGCACCGTCCTGCCCGGGATATGTGGTCAACCTTGATAAAACGTTTGCCCAGCTTGGGAGTATGAATGCCCCACAAGGGTCTTCAGGGATAGAAAAAACGTTTCATCATTGTCGGCTTTAGGTGAATAACTGACCAACCAGAACGGTAAAATAGTGCTTGTCTGAGCGTTGAGACGTTTAGGCATCGCGCATTGTCATCGCCGGCAACGCGCAAAACGGTCCTAACGGAGCCAATCGGGTGCTCCGTTATATACGCAAGTCTAAGAGGGGCTTGTTTAGGAGGCACAGTATGGGACGTTTTACCAATCCTCGCGATCTGTACTTTGGTGAGGGCGCTCGCCACGAGGTGAAGAACCTCAAGGGTAAGAAGGCCATCATCGTTTCTGGCGGCAGCTCTATGCGCCGCGGCGGGTTCCTGCAGGACGTTGAGGCCGACCTCAAAGAGG
>CABSNA010000294.1 GCA_902478865.1 uncultured Collinsella sp. | reverse complement strand
GCCGTCTGTATGACGCCGGCGCCGCATCGCTCAAGCTCGAGGGCCGCATGAAGGCTCCCGATTACGTGTATTCCATCGTCGACGTGTATCGTCATCAGATTGACGATATGCTGGCCGATGTTTCGACCTCTAAGGACGAGAAAGCCGCCCGCCAGCGCCAGCTCAAGCGCTGCTTTAACCGTGACTTTACGCACGCCTATCAGGACGGCACCTCGGGCGACGAGATGATGAGCTATGAACGTTCCAACAACCGCGGCCAGATCGTGGGCACGGTGCTGGGCAGCCGCCTGACCAACCGCGATGTGCGCGGCCTCAAGCCCGACGACCGCCGTCGCCGCGCCGCCATCGCCCGCATTGAGTTGTTTGAGCCCGTGGGCAAGGGCGACCTGCTGGAGCTTCGCCACGACGATGAGTTCGACCAATTCCTGACCACCATCGCCGCCGATGATGCCGCTGCCGGCGATGTTATCGAGTGTCGCGTGCCCCGTAGCATGCCCGAGGGCTGCCGCGTCCGCGTGATTCGCAGCCAGCGTGCCATCGACGCCGCCGGCGCCGCGCTCAAGCGCGATGTGCTGCGCCGCCGAGCTGTTGATGTGTCCGTCGTGGCGCGCCTGGGCGAGCCGTTTACCGTCACACTCACCTGCTGTGACAACCCCACGCTCACCGCCGCCGCCACGGGCTTCACCGTCGAGGCCGCCAAGACCCGCGCCGTCGAGGCATCCGATCTGGTTGAGCACGTCGGGCGCATGGGCTCCTCTCCCTTTGAGGCCGCGAGCTTTGACGTGGCCCTCGACGAGAGTTGCGGCATGGGCTTTTCCGCCGTGCACAAGGTGCGCGCCGCCGCTTGTAAGGCGCTGGAAGAGGCCATTCTGGCACCGTACGAGGAGCGCGCCCGCACGCTCGAGCTACCGGCGATTGTCACCAATGATTCCCGCCCCGCGCCCGAGCACTACCGCGATGAGCCGCAGATCTGCGCTACCGTCACCTCGCTCGAGGCCGCCGAGGCCGCTCGCGCGGAGGGTGCAACGCGCATCTACATGACCACCGACGCGCTCGAGGCTGTCGGACTCTCCCCTGCCGATGCATTTGAGCAGGGTATTGTGCCCGCACTCGACGAGGTCTGCCGCGCCGTTGACCACGTCCGCGTTGACCCATGGGTTGTTGCCGGCGCCACGGTCGCTATTGGCAACATCTCCGAGCTTGCCCTGGCCGCCCAGGTTGGCGCCACGGCCGAGATTCGCTCTTGCCTGCCGGTGCACAACACGCCCTGCATGGAGGCGCTTGCCGAGCGCGGAGCCGGTGCGTTTTGGCTCTCGCCCGAGATCACGCTCGACGAGATTGTCTCGCTCGGCGCCGCCGCGCCCGCGGCTCTAGGCATCACCGTCTTTGGCCGCCCGCGCGTTATGACAAGCGAGCATTGCATTCTGCAGGTTGCCAACGGTTGCATCCACGATTGTGCCAGCTGCCGCCTGCGTGCCCGTAAGCTCTCGCTCAAGAATATCGACGGAAAGGTCATGCCGGTGCGTACCGACATCCACGGCCGCTCACGCTTGTACGACGCCTACCCCATCGACCTCACGCCGCAGGTACCACAGCTGCTCGACGCCGGCGTCCGTCGTCTCATGGTATACGGAACGCTGCTCGAGACGGATGAGGTGGGCCGCGCCACCGCTCGCGTCCGCCGCGCCGTCGAGGCAGCGCAAGCCGGCCGCAAGCCCGCCGCCCGCCTGCGCGGTGCCACCTCGGGCTGCATGTTTGTGGGAATCAGCTAACCGAAAGGCTTACACGTGAACGAAGAACCTCAAGTCCTCTACTGCGACGCCTGGCTCATGGCCATCGACAAGCCCGCCGGCATGATCGTCCACGGCGACGGCACCGGCGAGCGCACGCTCACCGACTACGCCAGCGACCTGCTGCTGGCGATGGGCGACGGCTTTGCCGCGACCGACATGCAGCCGCTCAACCGCTTGGACCGCGACACCACCGGCGTGGTGCTGTTCTCACTCGACAAGCAGACGCAGCCCGCCTTTGACCAGATGATTATCGACCACGCGTTCGAAAAGCACTACCTAGCGCTCGCCGAGGGCAAAATCGACTGGAACGAGAAGCTCATCGACAAGCC
>CABSNA010000293.1 GCA_902478865.1 uncultured Collinsella sp. | reverse complement strand
GAGATGTGTATAAGAGACAGCATTTATGTCGTGCGGTACGTCGATTTTCCAGAGCCCTAACAATTCGTTGTATATGGGCTCGGCTCCGCGCGAAGCACTCGGCTTCGCGGGTAGCCTGGGTAGCCTGGCGCGCTATGCGGGTATGGCACTCGGCATTACGGTGGCGTCGCATATCCTGTATGGGCAGATGAGCGTGGCGATGGGCGAGGCCGTGACTAGTTTTGTTGCAGGCCGTCCGGATGTATTCCTATTCGGCTTTCGCTCGGTGTTCTACGTGCTCATGGCTGTGGCCGCTGTGGGCTTTGCGCTCGCCATGGTGCGTTTGGTGAGGATGCGCGCCCGCCATTAGTGCGTTGGGAGGCTGTCTGCCACGATTTGCATTGTCCCAAAAAGACTGGTTTGTGGTGCGATGCGGCTTGTGGGGCGGGCGGGGGTCGGTCCGTGGTAGACTATCGAACAACGTTTATTAATCGCGCGGTATCGTTGCCGCGAGAAGGGGTTGCGCCATGCAGGAGCTTGAGGATCGTATTCGCCATGACGGCATCGTAAAGGCCGGTAACGTCCTTAAGGTTGATGCCTTCCTCAACCACCAGTGCGACGTTGAGTTGTTCGACCACATGGGCGCCGAGTGGGCCCGTCTGTTCGAGGGTGTCGAGATCAACAAGATCCTGACGATTGAGGCTTCGGGCATTGGCATGGCTTGCATCGCGGCTCAGCATTTTGGCGGCGTGCCGGTGGTCTTTGCCAAGAAGGCGCAGTCCATCAACCTCGACGGCGAGCAGTATGCCACGACCATCTACTCCTTTACCAAGCAGAAGGAGTACCCGGTCATTGTGGGTAAGCGCTTCCTGTCCGAGGGCGACAAGGTCCTGATTATCGACGACTTCCTGGCCAACGGCTGCGCACTTGAGGGCCTTATTAAGATCTGCGAGGCTGCGGGCGCCGAAGTTGCCGGCATTGGCATCGCCGTTGAGAAGGGCTTCCAGGGCGGCGGCGATAAGCTCCGTAAGCGCGGCTTCCGCGTTGAGAGCCTGGCACGTATCGCCGATATGGACTGCGAGAACGGCGAGATCACCTTCGCCTAAGCGCGCAACACAAGCGATTGGTATGCGATGTGACAAAGGGACTGTCCCTTTGTCACATTTTTTGTATGAGGGGAGGTGTTGATATGGATGAGAATAAGATGGGATGGCGCGAGTATGCGCGCTATGCCGAGATGTCGGCCGAGGAGTTGGCGCGCGATTGCGAGGTGCAGGTGTTTCGCGCGACGGGTCCGGGCGGACAGGGCGTGAACACGACGGACTCCGCGGTACGCATGAAACATATCCCTTCGGGGATTACCGTGACGGCGCGCGAGAGCCGCAGTCAGTTTCAGAATCGTAGCTGCTGTCTGCGTAAGCTGAGGACAGAGCTTGAGCGTCGCGGGCGCCCGCCACGCCGTCGCGTGAAGACGAAGGTGCCACAGCGATCGCGCCAGCGCAGGCTCAACGACAAGCACTTCAACGCGATTAAAAAGGCCAACCGTCGCAAGCCGGGCAGCGACGAATAGCCTCTTCATAAGTTGCGGTGAAATAGGGACTGTTTTGCGGTTTTAGCTGCATAAACAGTCCCTATTTCACCGCAACTTAGGTGGGTTTAGCGGGTGGGGTGCCAGACGTGGAGGACGCCGGCGAGGATGTCGACCTCGATGCGCGAGGCGACAACGGGCTCGCCGTCGGCCTGGATGGGGTAGTCGGGCTCCTCAAAGGTGAGCTCGACATGGCGGCAGCGGCGCATACGAACCGGCGGCAACTTGGTATGGTGGCCGTCCTTGGCCGAAAGAAACATAGGCAGGGTAACCGCACGCGGAACGGGGCCGCAGGCGTAGCAGACGTCGAGTATGCCGTCGCACGGGTCGGCGTCGGGACAGATGCGATAGCCCGAACCATAGGTGGGCCCCAGCTGAATTGCCATGATGATCGCCCGCACGCGCTCGGCGGGCGCGCCATCAAAGCTGATGGTCATGGGGTAGTTGCGATAGCGCAGGCCAAACTGCTCAAGTCCCGATAGGGTGTAGAGCGGAGCGCCGGCGAGGCCCGTCTTTTTGCGCAGCTCGGTGGTGCCCAGGCCGATGGCGGCATCGATGCCGA
>CABSNA010000292.1 GCA_902478865.1 uncultured Collinsella sp. | reverse complement strand
GTGGTCATGTCAATGTGCTTAGATACGGTATCAGCCATACGCTCTCAATCTCTAACATGCTATATCGTGCTTATTTGCGCAGACGATGATACTCCTAATCGCC
Organism: uncultured Collinsella sp.; assembly: GCA_902478865.1. GTDB lineage: Bacteria > Actinomycetota > Coriobacteriia > Coriobacteriales > Coriobacteriaceae > Collinsella. Next base: position 2,055 of record CABSNA010000292.1, on the reverse strand, counting down.
TAGTCGTTGGGGGCGTTCTTAAACGACTAGTCATTCAAGAACGTCCACAATGACTAGGCGGGGAAGGCGTGCGACAATGGTGGGCGTTGTGTTGTTCGCGCTAAGGAGTTGCCATGTTGTTGTGTCCCGTTTGCCATGAGCCGTTGGTGGACAATGAACGCGGTGCTGCATGCGCGAGCGGACACCGGTTTGACCGTGCGCGCGAGGGCTATCTATATCTGCTGCGCTCGTCCAAGAGCGGCGACTCCATGGGCGATCCCAAGTCGCAGGCACGCAGCCGTCGCGACTTTCTGAATCGCGGTTACTATGCGCCGTTGCGCGATGCGATGGTTGAGCTGGTGCGCAAGCAGACGTCTGGGCGCGCCGCGTCTACGAATGGCCCCATGACGCTGCTCGATATTTGCTGTGGCGAGGGCTACTACACCAGCGCCATGGGCGCGGTGCCGGGCGTGGACGCTTACGGGTTCGATTTGGGCAAAGAAATGGTGCGCCTGGCCGCCAAGCGCGGCGATGCGACCTACTTCGTGGCCAACATGAAGGATGTCCCCGTGGCCGATGGCGCCTTCGACATGGTGACCGAACTCTTTGCTCCCTTTAACGAGCGCGAGTTTGCCCGCGTGCTGGCGCCCGAGGGCTCGCTCTACACCGTCGTGCCGGGCGCTCGTCATCTCTTTGGGCTTAAGGAGGTGCTCTACGACACACCGTACCTTAACGATGAGAAGCTGCCGAAGACCACCGAGCTCGAGTTAGTCGGAATGCAGCGGGTGTCTGCGAACATTACGCTTCAGACCCAGGCCGACATCGAAGCGGTGTTCCAGATGACGCCGTACTACTACCGCACACGCCCTGCCGACAAAGAGCGCCTGGCAAACCTGGACACGCTCCAAACCGATATCGACTTCATCATCGCCGAGTACCGCCACAGCTAACAACCTACCAAAAAGGGACAGGTTTATTTTGGCAGGTTTTATCTGGGCAAACGTAAAGGGCCGACCGCGGAGATGCGCGGTCGGCCCTTTTTAGTTGCTTGGCTGCAGAGGTTATGAGAAGCGGGCGCTTATAGGCGGTCCTTGTTCTCGGCCTTAACGGCGTGTGCCTGCTGAACAAAGAACAGGTCGTACACCACGATGACAAAGGCGCCAAAGTTGATGGCGTCGCCGCCAAACGCGGGAAGCGTGAGCACCGCTTGGGCAAGCGTGGCGACCGCGGCAACAATACCGAGCTTAAACGCGCCGTCCACCTGCGAAGGCTTGTTGGCGCCCTTGATACCGGCGACGCCTGCGGCAAGGTCGACGAGACCCTTGGCGATAAGCACGACCGCTGCGAGCGTGGCGTACGAACCGTACGTGGAATCGAGACCGCCCGTGGCGATACCGACGCCGGCGGTGACGAGGCTGGCGATGCCCAAAACAAAGTAGATGAGAGCAAGGATTTTGAGAGTCTTGCGAGTGAAGCTCATGGCTGGTCCTTTCGATACGAGTACGCCAACTTGGCGCACCTAATGTACTGCACATATGGTGAAGCACATTGTAGTTCAACGCGGCGATGCATGCGCCTGAAAGCGCTTTGAGCCCGCGCGACCCAACCCAACCTTTCAAAAAGGAAAGCTGGACGTAAGCCAAATCGATGGCAGCGTATGCGCGGCGCTGCGATGATGGGGCCATGGTAAGAGCTGGACCGAAGGAGGAGCCATGATGTACGGAACAGGGCAAGTGCGTGAGCCGCGGTCGTTGGGAAGGCGCATGGGCGATTCCGTGATCGCTGCCGTGTGCACGGGATTGATGGCGGTACTTTGCATTGCGATGCTGTGGGCCATGTCGCATGTGGGACAATAGCGGACGGTTGGGTGCTGACATAAACGGCGCTCACGTATTCGTTTTGCTTGTTAAGGAGTGCCCATGGGCGTCGTCGATCCCTTTTCTGTTGCTCGGGCCGCGGGGCTTGAGCTGACCGGGAAGTCCGAGGGCCTCACGCTCACCGACGGCACGATGGAGCTGCGTGCCGATTTTGGCCGCATGCTGCCGCGACTCAAGCAGGGCCGTCTGCAGCAAGAGC
>CABSNA010000291.1 GCA_902478865.1 uncultured Collinsella sp. | reverse complement strand
TTGAACAGGCCCGAGAAGATCGACATGGCGACGGCCGACGAATCTGCCGGCGTGTGCTTGATGAGCTCGGCCTGAAACGCCACGTTAAAGGCCGTGGCGCAGCAACCCCACAGTGCGCAGACGGCAAGCACTGTCACGAGCGACGATGCGGCCGGCCCCATGAGCAGCAGGGCCACCGGCACGCCGGAGAGCGTGATAGCCAAGAACGGGAAGCGATGCCCATCGAACAGGCGGCCAAACAGCCAGCTTCCGAGCAAACCAGAGCAGCCAAACGCCGTCAGCGTCATGGTAATGGCGCCCGCATCGACGTGCGCGACCTGCGCCAGGAAGGGCTCGATATAGCTGTAGCTTGCGTAATAGCCGGTCGCCATGAAGACCGTGACTGCGTAGAGCGCGATGAGGAGCGGGTTCTTGAGCAGCTCGGGCAGCTGTTTGACGGTAAAGCGCTCACCCGCCGGCATGGCCGGGAACACCGCTGCCTGGTAGACGACCGCGATGGCTGAGAGGCCCCCGACCACGGCAAACGTCATGCGCCAGCCCACGGCCAAGCCAATGGCGCGACCGAGCGGCAGGCCAAAGATCTGCGCGATGGACGAGCCCGTAGCGATCATGCTGATGGCGAGCGCGCCGTGGCGAGTGTCGACCAGGCGCGAGGCCATAATCGAGGCGACTGACCAGAACACGGCATGTGCGCAAGCGACCACCAGGCGCGCGCAGACCAGGATGGGATAGGTCGGCGCCACAGCGGACAGGAACTGACCGAGCGAGAACACGGCCAGCACGCCCAGCAGCATCCGCTTGAACTCAAAGCGCGAGGCGAACACCATGAGCGGCAGCGACAGCAGCATGACGCCCCAGGCATAGACCGAGATCATGATGCCCGCCTGGGCCTCGGTGAGCGAGAACGACGCGGCGATATCAGTCAAAAGGCCGATGGGCATAAACTCCGACGTGTTGAACACGAACGCACAGCAGGTGAGCCCGACGAGTGGGAGCCACTGCTTGAGCGTGATGCCGTCTTGCCTTGTCTGACTCATATATAACATCTCCAATCATTTTGAGCGGAGGCGATTATATAGCAACGGCCCCGCATCCGTCAGTACAGATGCGGGGCCGAAAACAATTCGATACACAGAGGTTGCGCCGTCAATTCATAACTAAGCCAACCCCAGCAATATGCCCGCCGAATGCACGACAAACGCCACGATCCAGGCAACGGCGACCTGAAACGCGAATACGGCCACGGCATAGCGCGCGCCCAACTCGCTCTTGACGGCGCCGATTGCCGCCACACAAGGCGGGTACAGCAACGTAAAGACCAAGAACACGTAGGCGGTAAACGGCGAAAACATGGTCGACAGCGCCGCGGGCGACGTTGCGCCCAAAAGCACCGTGAGCGTCGAGATGACGCTCTCCTTGGCAATGAGCCCCGTGACGAGCGCCGTCGAGGCGCGCCAGTCGCCAAAGCCGAGCGGGGCCAACACCGGCGCGATGATGCTACCCAGACCGGCAAGCAGGCTTTGCGACTGGTCGGCGACCACGTTAAAGCGGATGTCGAACGTTTGAAGGAACCAGATGACCACGGTCGCGGCAAAGATAATGGTAAAGGCCTTGGTGATGAAGTCCTTGGCCTTATCCCATGCCAGCATCACCGTCGTCTTGACGCTCGGCAGGCGGTAATTGGGGAGCTCCATGATAAACGGCACCGGGTCGCCCTTAAATGCCGTGCGGTTGAGCACCAAAGCCGCGACGCAGCCGACCACGATACCGATCAGATAGAGCGAGACCATGGCGGGAACCGTCGCCTGCGGGAAAAACGCCCCGCACAGCAAGCCGTAAACCGGCAGCTTGGCTGAGCAGCTCATAAACGGCGTGAGCATGACCGTCATCTTGCGGTCGTGCTCGGATGGGAGCGTACGGGTCGACATGATAGCTGGCACGGTGCAGCCAAAGCCGACGAGCATGGGCACGAAACTGCGGCCCGACAGGCCAAAGCGACGCAACACCTTATCCATGACAAAGGCCACGCGCGCCATGTATCCGGAGTCTTCCAGAATGGAGAGGAACAAAAAGAGCACGACGATAATCGGCAGGAAGGTCAGCACACTGCCCACGCCCGTAAGCACGCCGTCGACAGCCAGCGAGCGCACCACGTCGTTGGTA
>CABSNA010000290.1 GCA_902478865.1 uncultured Collinsella sp. | reverse complement strand
CAAGCTCGTATTTCTCGCCGTTATAGATGCGCACCTGGTCGATCTTTTGCTCCCATGCCTCGGCGCCGGAACGTCCGTCAATCATCTGCTTGGCATGCAGCGTGCCGCCGGTCACTTTAACCCAAGCCAAGCGCTCGCCACGATCCCCGCGGCTGACACGATAGACGCGCGCGGCAAACTCAGGAAGCCATGCCTGTTCACGCATCAGCGCGCATATGCCGTCCAGCAGCTCGTCCACGCCTTGGTCCTTGAGCGCCGAGCCGGCAAAACAGGGAAAGAGCTTGCACTCGGCAACCATGCGCGACAGCGTTGCGACAGAAAGCTCGCCCGCTTCAAAAAACTCCTCGAGCGCCGCCTCGTCCAACGCAGCAGCGTCCTCCTGAACGGCGCCGCCCGCCAGCAGTTCGTTGGCATCCAGGCAGCCCTCGGAAAGACGTTGCCTAAGTTGTGCCAGCAAAACATCGCGGCCGGGATTCTCCAAATCGATTTTGTTGATAAAGATGAACGTCGGAATGTCATAGCGCGCAAGCAGGCGCCACAGGGTTTCGGTATGCCCTTGCACGCCGTCGTTGGCGCCCACAACCAAAATCGCGTAGTCGAGTGCGCGCAGCGTGCGCTCCGCCTCGGCAGAAAAATCGACATGCCCCGGCGCATCCACGAGCATGACGTGGGTATCGCCGTGGTCGAGCACGGCCTGCGACGAGAAGATCGTGATACCACGCTCGCGCTCAATTTCGTTCGTATCCAGATGCGAATCGCCATCGTCCACGCGGCCGCGCTTGCGAATGCGACCCGCGTTGAACAGCATGGCCTCGGCCAACGTGGTCTTGCCGGCATCGACATGCGCCAAGATTCCAACGACCGTCTGCTTCGACATGGCTCTCCTCTTATTACAAGCCCATCGCACGCGGCAACGGGCGTTCACGCTCCACACTGGATGATACAATTTACGGGCCGGCGGGCGAAGCGGGCCCTATCCCCCGACCGAGCTCATCGTCCCGCGTTGCCGCGCGGCGATTTTCGTAGGTTCGCGCCTTGCGAAAGCCGGCACCTCCCCTTTTTGTCTGCCCGGGTTCATCTGGGGCAGTAACAACGCGAGCCCCACAACAACGCGTTTTACCAAAAATGGCCCCACTCGGGGCCATTTTCATTTCGGTGAAACGCTGGTATGTGACTCGGCCTTTATGCCTCGCGCAGCCAATCAAACGCGACGCGCGGCGTACCGTCCGACACATATACGATACCGGCGCGCTTAAACCCGGCCTTGGCAATGGCTCCCTGCATGGGCAGGTTGTCCTGATGCGTGTCGATACGCAGGTGATCGGCACGCTCTTTGGCAAAGGCAAACATCGCAGCCGCGATACCGTGTACGGCGCCATCGGACGCCACACGGTGCAGCACGGCGTACGGAGTGTCGCTACGCCATTGACCGTCCTCAATTACGTCATAGCACTCGTCCGGGCCCGGTAAAAAGGCAAACGTCGCCACCACGCGACCATCGACTTCGCACACATAGCTGCCACCGGCGGCGATATCGGCAGCCAGCTGCTCGGCAGAAGGCGTGCCCTCGGGCCACTGCGTGGCGTTGCCATGCGCGCGCATAAAGGCGCGGGCCGCGTCATAGATAGCCATGACGGCGGGAATGTCGGTATCGAGGGTTTTTCTGATCATCACGCGGCGACCTCACGTTTATTGGTATCACTTTGATTGAGCAATGATACCAACGTTTGGAGAGGGGCGCGATGCAGATGGGAAGCAAAAAGCGAGCCGCCTGGTCAAAGGCCAAAAGCGAGTTTTTGGGCGCTGCCACCGGCGGCGATATGAGCGACCTGTTTGCGCGCGAAGACGAGCGCCGCGACGCCCTGAACGCCGAGCGCAATGAAGCCTGGCGCTACAAGTCGTGCGAACGCAAAAACCGTTACGACACGCGCGCCGAGGCCGAGGCAGTTATGGCCGACTGCGAAAACCGCGGGCGGCGTGGTTTGGCCTGCTACAAATGCGAATACTGCGGTGGATGGCACCTGACGTCGCACCCATGGAAATAGACGCCGCATCGGCACGGCGCTAGCGAAGCGCCGGTAATCGCACGCAAGTTACGGGCGCGGCGGCACTAACACATCGTAGCGAACGGCCTTGCCCGCAAGCTGATAGCTCGGCTTAACGCCGGCAA
>CABSNA010000289.1 GCA_902478865.1 uncultured Collinsella sp. | reverse complement strand
AGCCCCCATGCGGGACGACCCGAAGCCAAGATGAGCTTAATGCCCGACTCCTGCGCCGCGAGCAGCTTTTCGCGCGTACGCGGGCTGATCACCTTCTGATCGTTGGTGAGCGTACCATCGATATCCATTGCGATGGCTTTAATTGCCATATGTGCCTCCTTGCATCGTTTTTATCGCGCACTATCTTATCCGAGCCGGGGCACGTTCGCACGGCGCGCGTATGACGGTTGCAAAACCACCCCATTTGAAACAAAGACAAAAAAGTACTTGCAAAGACGCGTTCCGACATATAAGTTGATAAAAGACCGCCGTTGCGGTTTTAAGTAGATCGAGCATATGAAGTTTGAGTTTTAGCGTGTAAGAGAAGGAAGATCGGCAAAGTACAACCCCAAACGCAATGACAACTTAATGAGGTAACTGCCACATGTGAGGCACCCAGGGCATTGCTGTCTCGATTTTGAGCACGATGCCTTCCGCCTTGCATGGGCCGTTCCATCCCGCCCCTGCAGCAACTGCCTCACGGGCTCATTGAAAACCGCATAGCACCCCAACGTCAGCACATCACCCACGGCAAGCACATCACTCACGACAACCAACACATCAACAAACAGCACGAACATCAACCGATTGGAGAAGCTATGACAAACCACCACGCTGAAGACGGCGATAAGAAAAGCATTCTGGATGCCCGCATTGAGCGAGCATATGCAAACGAATATGACGCCGCCTTTGCCGCCGCGACCATCAAGAACTACGCGTCGCTACCGCTCGCGACGATCTTGGCCGATCACCCTCAACTGCTGAAGCGCTGCACAAAGATCATGGGCGACCCCGACATTCGCAAGCTGACAGACCCCTATGCCCCAAAACGCGACAACGATTCGCACATTCTTACCGTAGGCTGCCTAGCCCATATGCTTACGGCGCTCGACACGAAACTCAAGCTCGAATGGGAACCCGACGAGCGTCATGAACTCGAAAGCAAGCGGAACACCCTGCGCACCGCACTGTTCCTTCCGTTGGACGGCCTCAAGCGCTGCAACGTCGAGCTCAATTCACAGGCGCGGCAAAAGCCCGGGACCACGGGGCAGAAAACTCCTAGACCCCATGTGGCCATCGTCGACCGCAACCGATATAACCGCATGACCGCGCACTTTTCTGCCGAGGGAGCAGCCATAAGGACGCTGATCGACCTGCTGTGCCTCCTGAGCATCAACGAACTATTTGAGGGCTATCTCGCCCTTGTTCCCGCGACGGCACCCAAGTCGGTAGCAAAGATCATCGAGACCTGCAGACGCCAGTTTGAGCGCCATCGCAATGGCAGCGAGATGAACGCCAGCATCGCGCAGTACTACGCGGCTCATTACAAAAATGACGGATGTGCCCCTATCGAGCATCAGCTGCGGCTCGCCTACACCACGCCCGTCGCAACGCTCCATCGCTTTGGAGCCCTTGGCGCTTGCGAGCCGCACGAACAGGCAGCCTGCCCCACAACCGAGCTCGATCTCAGGCTCGGACGAACCCTGTAGCCCGCCAGCCCCTCCGCGGGCAACAATCCTATTCCACAACACAACCAACAGAAAGGAGTCCTCATGGACACCAATCATTCCCCCATCATCAGCCCCCTCACCATGCGTGAATCCGCCCGAGGTATCACGCTCACCAGCATTTACGATGAGATGCTCGCCCGTCGCGAGCTCTCCGTCATGGGAAACATCGAAACCCCGATGGCCCACGAGCTATGCCAGCAGATTCGTCTGCTCGATGCCACCGACCCCAGCCGCCCCATCACCATATTTGTCGCCAGCGCCGGCGGAAGCGTGCGATCGGGTCTTGCGATCTATGACGCCATGCGCCTCGCATCGTGCCCCATCCGCACCGTCTGCCTGGAATTCGCCGCGTCCATGGGCGCCGTGATCTTTATGGGCGGCGACGATCGCCGTATGGCGCCCCATGCAGAGCTCATGATTCATGACCCGCTGATCCCCCAGGGGGCAGGCGGCTCGGCACTTGCGTTGCAGGAAACCAGCCGGCGTCTCATGCAGACCCGCAAGACCCTCACGCAAATCCTCTCGGACCGCAGCGGCCTCACGCCCAAGCGCATCCAGTCCCTCACTGCAAAAGACACCTACCTTTCGGCCGAGCGCGCCGTCGAGCTCGGCTTTGCCCACGAAATTCTC
>CABSNA010000288.1 GCA_902478865.1 uncultured Collinsella sp. | reverse complement strand
CGATATAGGCGCGGGGCGACTTGACCATCAGGCGCAAGTCGGTCTCGCCACGCGGATCGAACAGCGACAGGTCAAAGCGACCGGCATCCCAATCGGACTTGAGCTCGGGAGAGGCCTTCTCCCAAAACTGCTCGCGCAACTCATCGACCAGGCGCTCATCATTCCAACGGTACGTATCGACCTTCATGCGCATTAAAATGCCCTGAAGCTGAGCCTTAAGCTCGGGGCGTTCATCCAAAAAGCGTTGCATCTCGGCATATTCGTCGCACACGCAAAACACCTTGTTAGGCGAATTAACGGAGCTCTTCTCGTTATCCTGGCGATAGCACAAAATGGGGTCCGCAATAAACGCGGCACGCTCGGCGCATGCCCAGACCTTAAAGTTAAAACCCGCATCCTGATACGAAGCACCTGGCGTGGGAAGGAACCGAATCTGATTGTCGTTGAGGAACTCGCGCCGGTAGATAGCCGACCAAATGGAAGGTTTGCGGTAGAAGATGCCCGGGCGATCGACGGGGCGATACGCGGCGCCCGCCATATGCTCGTCGATGATCCCAAACAGCTCACGGCGCTCGCTGGGCGTGGACCAATACAGGTAAAAGTCACCCTTTACCACATCGGCATGTTCAGCATCGGCCTTGGCGACCAGCTTTTGGAGCGAATCCTCAAACATAAAGTCATCGGACTCAAGGATGCCCACGTACTCGCCGCGCGCCATCTCCAGGCCGCGGTTCATCGAGTCGCCGTAGCCGCTGTTGGCCTTGTCGATCATCTTTACACGGGGGTCGCGCTCCATGTACTCGCGGATGATATCTGGCGAGCTATCGATGGAGCCGTCGTTGATACAGATGATCTCGATGTCCCTGAGCGTCTGCGCCACGGCGGAATCGAGGCACTCGCGCAGGTAGCGCTCGACATTGCAGATGGGAACAAGCAGCGAAACTTTAGGGGTATCAGAGTTCTGCAAGAGAACCTCCTGTTGAATAGCGTGTAACAGGGTTATTTTAGCAGCCGAGTTGCGGCGGGCGGCAGCGCTTGGAATTAGATAAAGCGCTCCAGGCAGGCTTTGAGACCGCGAGTCGAAAGATAGAACAGCGTGGCATCTGCCATCGAAACACCCGAGGTCGCCGCAACGAGCTTGTGGGCAACACGGCGAACGGCGCCCTTAGCAGGCATATCCGTCCACTCCGTTCCCAAAAACGTCGTGAGGTCCATGTTGACGCGAGCGGCTACACGGAGGTAGTCGTTAGCGTCCAAGCGTGCCAAATCAAACACAATAAGGTCCAAAAACCAAGTTATCAGCCCGCCGGGACACAGGTCCAAAAGACCGTAGGCCGCCCAGTCCTCCAAGACCTCCTCGAGCATCCTCATGTGGGCGTCAAGCTTTTTGGCGCGAGCCTCGACACTGTTGAACTCGTGCGTCGCCGATTCGCTCTCCATCACGTAGTGGTAGAACTTATCCGGCATGACGACGGTCTTGCGGGCAAGCGCATAAGCCGCAAATTGGAAGACGACATCCTCGCCCAAAGCCAAACCGGGGGCGAAGCGAATGCCTTCGCGATTGAGCAGCTCGCGCGAAAAAGCCGCACGACAGGCATAGGGCTGCGCATTCGAATGGAACAGCAGTTGGGGATCACGGGCGCCGAAGGTACCGGCTTTGGGGCTCATGAGCTGCTGGACGCGTTTGGGGGCAGCATCGGCTGGCTCACAGACACCGCCAAAAACGGCGGCCTCGGCATCTGCAGACTCAATGGCATGCAGCACACGCTCGACCGTCTGGGCATCGATGTAATCGTCGGCGTCCACAAAAAAGACGGTCTCGCCCTCGGCGGCATCGATACCGGCATTTCGAGCACACGAGACGCCCGCATTTTCCTGGTCAACCACCAGTACGCGATCGTCGGCCTGCGCGATCTGGCGCAACACGTCCAACGAATCATCGGTCGAACCGTCGTTGACGCAGACAACCTGAATCGAGCGCTCGGACTGGGCCAACAGCGAATCGAGGCATCGCTGAATGGAACGCACAGAGTTATAAACGGGGACGACAATGGTAGCTTTAGGACACGAGACCTCTCCCATGCCGACCTACCCCCTCAGCGATTCGATGAGGAAGGCGGCAACCACGCCTGGGCCTCCAACCGAGGCGTAATACTTAGCACGCCCCAAGGCGCCATCCGTCG
>CABSNA010000287.1 GCA_902478865.1 uncultured Collinsella sp. | reverse complement strand
GCGCGGTCGTGGCGTTTCGGTGCATCGCGCCAACTGTCCCAACGTCAAGGGTCTTATGGAGCATCCCGAGCGCATGATCGAAGTGGAGTGGGACGGCGCTGCCGACACCCTCTTCCAGGTCGAGATCGTGGTCGAGTGCCTGGACCGCATGGGCCTGCTCAAGGATGTCACCATTGCCATTGGCGATGCGGGCGGCAATATCCTTTCTGCCGCCACGTCGACCAACCGCGAGGGTATTGCAACCCTGCGCTTTATGGTCGAGATCTCGGACGCGAGTGGTCTGGATCCGCTGCTGGCCTCCATCAGCAGCGTTGACTCGGTCTACGACGCGCGCCGCCTGATGCCCGGTGAGGGTGGAGCCCAGCTTAAGCGCCGCGTTTAGTCGCGACGAACGTGTCACATTATCGATATTCGCTACACTCGAGGCATCGTTTGATGCCTCGAGTTCTATAGAGAGGAGAGGGACATGAGTGCTGTGTCCTTGGATTTAACTCCCAAGGGATCGGTCGAGATCGAGACGCTCGTAAACGGTCCCATTCAGACCAATAGCTATGCTGTTATTTCGGACAATGAGTGCGTGATTATCGATCCCGCATGGGAAGGCGAACGCCTGGTGGAGCATATTCGAGCCGAGCATCCCGGCGTACGCGTGTTTGGCGCCGTATGCACTCATGGCCATGCCGATCATGTTGGTGGTGTTGCAGGCGTGCGAACCACCGTTGGCGAGGGCTGCCAGTATGAGCTGTGTGCTAAGGATGTGGCGGTGCCGCATGCGAACATCGAGGAACAGCGAGCTATGTGGGGCATTGAGACGCCTGACCCCGGGGAGCCGACGCACCTGCTCGCCGAGGGAGATGCTATCAAGGTGGGCGATATCTACCTGCAGGTGATCGAGACGCCAGGGCATACGCCGGGCGGGATCGTCTTGTTTGCTGCCACCGAGCAGGGGAACATTGCCTTTGTGGGCGACACCCTGTTTCCGGGTGGGCACGGCCGCACCGATCTTTCTGGAGGAGACGAGGCGGCGATTCTGCGCTCGCTCTCCAAGCTCGCCCGGCTTCTCCCGCCCGATACCGTTTGCCTAACCGGTCATGGCGATTCGACCACCATGGCACGCGAGCTCATGCAGAACCCTTTCATGCAGATTTAGCTTAATAGTCGGCTTTTGAAGCACGAGAAGCGTCCAAACGTCAAGCTATTTTTCCCCAACGGGTCGATTTCGTAGGGCAAACGGTCAAAAAAGTCTGTTTGGACGATATTCGTGAACAAACGAACGTTTATGCTCGGGTGCGCCGTGGTAAAATCTCAGGCGTTATCGGAGCAACCTTACAGGAGGTTTCTTTTATGCTCGTCAACGCAGCAGACATGCTCAAGAAGGCCGAGGCCGGCAAGTACGGTCTTGGTGCCTTCAACACCAACAACCTCGAGTGGACCCTGGCTATTCTCCAGGCCGCCGAGGAGGCCAAGTCTCCGCTGATCCTTCAGTGCACCGCTGGTGCCGCTAAGTGGATGGGCGGTTTCAAGGTCTGCGCCGACATGGTCAAGGCTGCCGTCGAGGCCGCGGGCGTTACCGTTCCCGTCGCCCTTCACCTCGATCACGGTTCTTACGAGGACTGCTTCAAGTGCATCGAGGCCGGCTTCACGTCCATCATGTATGACGGCTCTCACGAGGAGACCTTCCAGCTTAACCTCGACCGCACCAAGGAGCTCGTTGAGCTTGCCCACTCCAAGGGCATGTCCATCGAGGCCGAGGTCGGCGGCATCGGCGGCACCGAGGACGGCGTGACCTCCAGCGGCGAGCTCGCTGATCCTGCTGAGTGCAAGCAGATCGCTGACCTGGGTGTCGACTTCCTCGCCTGCGGCATCGGCAACATCCACGGCGTGTACCCCGCCGACTGGGCTGGTCTTTCCTTCGAGCGTCTGGGCGAGATTAAGGCCCAGACCGGTGACCTGCCCCTCGTTCTGCACGGTGGCACCGGCATCCCCGAGGATCAGATCAAGAAGGCCATCTCCCTGGGCATCTCCAAGATCAACGTCAACACCGACCTGCAGCTCGTCTTCGCCAAGGGCGTCCGCGAGTACATCGAGGCTGGCAAGGATCAGCAGGGCAAGGGCTTTGACCCCCGCAAGCTCCTCAAGCCTGGTCGCGACAACATCGTTGCCCGCACCAAGGAGCTCATGGAGGAGTTTGGCTCCGTCAACAAGGCGTAAG
>CABSNA010000286.1 GCA_902478865.1 uncultured Collinsella sp. | reverse complement strand
CCCAGATTGCTTTTCTTCAACGCAGCCTCCTCGGTATTGTTTCCAATATGTTTCATACTACGTTATAGTCGTTATATACATTTTTCAAGACACAAATCGGCAGACGGGAAAATCTGCTCTACCGCTACAACCCATTGGTGCAAAGGGGTCAGGTTCATATGCGCCAACTTGGTGCAAAGTAACCTGTCCCCAATGACTAGGACTGTCCCCAAGTGCCGAACGTCTCCAAGTGCCGCATCTGGGCCAAGGCGACGCCGATGCTTTGGCAACGCCAGCGAAAACCCACCTGAGCGAGCAAGGTGCCTTGAAGCGAAGCGGCATTGACCTTCTGGTCATGCCGCTGAAGCTGAAAGGCAGATTGCCGCTCAGGTGGGTTTGCAGCGTCGAGCCGTTACGGCGTTTGGTAAAACGCCGTAACTAATAATCCAGCTTCCACATGTAGCGGCGCGTCATGTAGTCCTTGTGGGTGACGACAGAGAGCGCACGCATGTACACGTTGTTGAGGATCGGGGCAAAGATCAGGTGGTTGAAGTACTCGCTCACGCTGTCCTTGATGTCGTTGAGGCCGAGCTCCTTGGCGTCGAGCTGATAGACGCGCTCGCCACCGTACTGGTTGACGAAGCGGATACCGCGCTCGTCGTTGCAGCGGCTGCGGCCGACGCTGATGAGCTGGAACAGCGAGGTGCGCTTGTCCAGGATCTCGAAGGGGCCGTGGAAGAAGTCACAGGTGTTGATGGTGCAGGAGTCGATCTGCAGCATCTCCTGCACGTTGCAGATGCTAAAGACGTAGGCGGCACCAAAGAGCGGACCCTGAGCCATCACGTTGATGCAGGGCTTGTCGGCGTTTTGCTCGGCCCACTTGGCGGCGAGCGGACGGGTGTACTCGACGGCCTTGCGATAGATGGGGTCAACCAGGTCGAAGGCGGCCATAGCGGTCTCATACTCGGCATAGCCCTCGGTCTGCTGCGTAAGCTCCATGGCGATCATGGTCACGACGGCGGAGTTGGTACGGCCCATGCAAGACTCGTCGACGGCCAGGCTGTCATACTGAATCTTGTAGTCGCAGACCTCGGTGAGGCCGGACTCGTCGACATAGATGGCGATGGCGCTGGCGCCGTGGTCCTTGGCGACCTGGGCGGCGACGATGGTCTCCTTGGTGCCGCGCATGGATACGACGACGGCCAGGGTGTTCTCGTTGACATAGGCGGGCGTGGCGTGCACGAACTCGTTGCTGGTGTAGCTGGAGCTCACGACCTGCGTGGCCTCGTGCTCCATAAAGTACTGGGCAGGATAGTTGCCGCCGTTGGATCCGCCGGCGCCAATCCACACGACGCGCTTGATGCCGCCCTTGTCTGCCTTGTCGGCCAAAACCTGGGAGACGACGTCCTTAACCTGTTCCTGAGTAGTCATCGTGCATCAGCCTTTCTTCTCGTTTGATGCTCTCGATGGCATACAAGTTACATACATGTTTTGGTTATGTCGACTAGTTGTATGCTATATTTGTCTTAGATAATTTGCTGATACGGTTTTCGATAACTTGCTACCAGCGGTTTTGTTGTTGTATTGAATACATGCTTGATTAGATACGCATATAGGTTAGATACAGGTTGATCGCATGAACGCTTCATCTAAAAAGAGACTGACCCAATACGAGCGCTTGGCGGGCATGCTGCGCGACCGCATCGCCTCCGGCACCTACGCTCGCGGAGACAAGCTGCCGTCCGAGATGGAACTCATGGACGAATCGGGGCTGTCGCGCAGCACCGTGCGCCATGCCCTTAAAGTGCTCGTTGATGAGGGCCTGGTGCGCACCGAGCGCGGGCGTGGCGCCTTTGTGGCCGACACGCCCGCGCTCCACGAGAACAACCTGGTGTTTTCGAGCTATACCAAGCAGGTCGAAGGCCAGGGCATGAAGCCCACCACGCGCACGGTGGACTCGGGCTTTACCAAGGCGGGCGGCAGCATAGCTAAGTTCTTTGATGCCGCCGTGGGCAGCAAGCTCGTCAAACTTGTCCGCCTGCGCTACCTGGACGATGCGCCGCTGTGCCTGGAGACCACCTATCTACCACCGAGCTTTGAAGCACTCATCGATCGCGATATCAACGGTTCACTCTACGCGACGCTGCGCCAAGAATTCCATCGCGCGCCGGCACAGGGGCACAAGACCTTTGAGGTGTGCTATGCCTCGCAAAACGAGGCGTTTTTGCTCAACGTTG
>CABSNA010000285.1 GCA_902478865.1 uncultured Collinsella sp. | reverse complement strand
TTAGCTGTTGGGCTACACGTGTATATAACCGGTAAGCACAGTATATATACACTATGCACAGTTACGCAAGAGGTAAATACGGATTGTCCGCTCGTTCATTCATCTCAATCTGTAACATCTGGAACCGATTTGGACGGCTACCTGTTACAGATTGAGATTTTGCTGGCGGGCCCCACCTGTTTGTCTAAATCTGTAACAACTGGAGAAGATTTTGGCTGGTAGATGTTATAGATCGAGACATTGGCCACCCGTCTACCCTTATATCTCAATCTGTAACAGATGGACCCGTTTTGAGTGGCTAGATGTTACAGATTGAGATCTTTCTGGGACGTCCACCTGTTTGTCTAAATCTGTAACAGGTAGAGGTTCAAAAACCGTCTAGATGTTACAGATCGAGACGAACTGCTGCGGAGTGCCGCCATCGACTGCTACCTAGGCCCCAACTGATGAATTTGTCCTGATAGGTGCCCTGCTGCAGCATTTCGCGGCTACAATAGTGCGGTTACAACGACGTAATGCACTCAATGCAAGAAGGGATCCGCATGGCAAGCCTGTCGGATGAAATCTCGTCGCGCCGCACATTCGCGATCATCAGCCACCCGGACGCCGGTAAGACCACACTTACCGAGAAGCTGCTGCTCTATACCGGCAGCATTCAGACCGCCGGCTCGGTCAAGGGCAAGAGCTCGGCCAAGCATGCCGTCTCGGACTGGATGGACATCGAGAAGGAGCGCGGTATCTCCGTTACCTCCTCGGTGCTGCAGTTCACCTACAACGGCGCCTGCGTCAACATCCTCGATACACCCGGTCACCAGGATTTCTCGGAGGATACCTACCGTACCCTTATGGCCGCTGACGCCGCGGTCATGGTCATCGACGGCGCTAAGGGCGTCGAGGCCCAGACCAAAAAGCTCTTTAAGGTCTGTACGCTGCGTCACATTCCCATCTTCACCTTTGTGAACAAGCTCGACCACGAGGCTCGCGATCCGTTTGAGCTCATGGAAGAGATCGAGAATGTCCTGGGCATCAATACGTATCCCATGAACTGGCCGATCGGCAGCGGCCGCAACTTCCGCGGCGTGTTCGATCGTCAGACCCGTCGCGTTATCGCCTTTGAGGGCGACGGCCACGCCAACGCCACCAAGAAGGTCGCCGAGGTCGAGGCTGAGCTGGGCGATCCTTCCATGGACGAGCTCATCGGCGAGGAAAACCATAAGAACCTGATGGACGATATCGAGCTGCTCGATGGTGCCGGCGACGAGCTCGACTTGGATGCCGTGGCCTGCGGCAAACTGAGCCCGGCGTTCTTTGGCTCGGCGCTCACCAACTTTGGCGTGGAGCCCTTCCTCAAGGAGTTCCTGCGTCTGGCCCCGACGCCGCGCGCCTATACCGATACGCTCACCAGCGAGCCGGTCGATCCCTGCCGCGACGACTTTAGCGGCTTTGTGTTTAAGATCCAGGCCAACATGGACAAGAACCACCGCGACCGCATTGCCTTTGTGCGCATTTGCTCGGGTAAGTTCGAGCGCGGCATGGATGCCTTCCACGTGCAGGGCAACCGCAAGCTTAAGCTTGCCACGGGCACGTCGATGATGGCCGATGACCGCGCCATTGTGGACGAGGCGTACGCGGGCGATATCGTGGGCCTGTTCGACCCGGGTATCTTTAGCATTGGCGACACCGTGTGCTCCGGCAAGCGCCACGTGCAGTATCCGCAGATCCCGACGTTTGCCCCCGAGATGTTCGCTCGCATTACGCAGGTCGATACGCTCAAGCGCAAGCAGTTCGTCAAGGGTATGGAGGAGCTTGCCCAGGAGGGTGCCATCCAGATCTTCCGCGAGCTGGGTGCCGGCATGGAGAGCGTCATCGTGGGCGTGGTCGGCGTGCTGCAGTTTGAGGTACTCGAGCGCCGCCTCAAGGCCGAGTACCGTGTTGAGGTTCGTCGCCAGCCGCTGCCCTATACGGACATCCGCTGGATCCAGAACGACCCCGACACCATCGATATCCCGGCTCTTTCGCTCACGCGCGACACGCTGCGCGTCGAGGACATGCGTGGCGGTAAGCTGCT
Organism: uncultured Collinsella sp.; assembly: GCA_902478865.1. Taxonomy (GTDB): domain Bacteria; phylum Actinomycetota; class Coriobacteriia; order Coriobacteriales; family Coriobacteriaceae; genus Collinsella. Next base: position 176 of record CABSNA010000285.1, on the reverse strand, counting down.
GCTGTTCACGAGCCCGTGGAACGTGGATTGGGCAACTGACCACAACCCCGACCTTATCCTGTCGGAGTTTGGCAACGTAGCGTTTTAGCGCATCGGCGCGGTGGCCCTGCGGGGCTGCCGTGCCGTTTGCTTGCCTGATGCCGTGTGAGCGGCTATCATACCCACCGTCGTCTCAA
>CABSNA010000284.1 GCA_902478865.1 uncultured Collinsella sp. | reverse complement strand
CCGCCCTCGTCGCCCACGCCGCCGCCCAGGCCGGCCTCGTGCAGCACGCCCTTGAGGGTGTGGTAGACCTCGGCGCACCAACGCAGGCCCTCGGCAAAGCTCGGGGCGCCCACCGGCATGATCATGAACTCCTGGAAGTCGACGTTATTGTCGGCATGCACGCCGCCGTTGAGGATGTTCATCATGGGCGTGGGCAGCAGATGGGCGTTGACGCCGCCCAGGTACTGGTACAGCGAAAGACCCGCCGACTCGGCAGCGGCGCGGGCGACGGCCAGCGACACGCCCAGGATGGCGTTGGCACCGAGCTTGGTCTTGTTGGGGGTACCGTCCGCGGCAATCAGCGCGGCATCGACGGCGCGCTGGTCGAAGGCGTCGAGGCCCACGACGGCGTTAGCGCACTCGTTATTGACGTGCTCGACGGCCTGCGAAACGCCCTTGCCCAGGTAGCGGCCCTTGTCGCCATCGCGCAGCTCGCATGCCTCAAAGGCGCCGGTCGAAGCGCCCGAAGGCACCATCGCGCGGCCGAAGCTGCCGTCCTCGAGCACGACCTCGACCTCGACGGTGGGGTTGCCGCGGCTGTCGAGTACCTCGCGACCGTAGACATCCAAAATATCGCTCATGTTGTCTCCCTCTCACTTGGAAACGGGTTGAATGCTTGGCGACACGGCTTGCACGCTACAGTGGCGCGCAGGTTCATAAGTTAGCCTTATCGCACTTTTTGCATTATGCCCTAAGTTAGCCAAGGGATACAATCTTTTTGAAAAAATAATGGGGCGATGAGAAAGTCCGTCCCGTCGCCCCCGCAGTCTTACTCCTCTGCCTTTGCGGCATCCCAGAGGTCATTGAGGCCGTGGGTCGAAAGCTCGGCCAGATCCACGTGGGCGTCGGCCGCCATCTGCTCCATCGCGGCCCAGCGGCGGCGGAACTTTGCCGTGCTGGCACGCAGGGCGCTCTCGGCGTCGATTCCCTCCTTGCGCGCAACGTTGACCAGGGCAAAGAGCAGGTCGCCAAACTCCATCTCGCGCTCGGGCGAGCCGGGAGCCTCGGCCTCAAACTCGGCACGCTCCTCAGCGACCTCGTCCCACACGTCCTGGACCGTCTCCCACTCAAAGCCCACGGCAGCCGCCTTGCGCGACACCTTCTGAGCCTGCATCAGCGCCGGCAGGTGCGTGGGCACACCGTCGAGCAGACCCTCGGGTGCGGCCCCGCCTGCCGCCACGGCCTGGTCTTTGGCGGCCTTCTCGGCAAGCTTGACCTCGTCCCAAATCTTGAGCACCTCGTCGGAGTTGTCGGCATCCGCATCGCCAAACACGTGCGGGTGACGACGGATGAGCTTGGCGTCGATATCGCGCGCCACATCGGCCAGCGAAAACTCGCCGGCATCCGCCGCAATCTGCGCATGCAGTACGACCTGCATGAGCACGTCGCCCAACTCCTCGCGCAGGTGTGCCGCGTCGTCGGCCTCGATGCAGTCGAGCGCCTCGTAGGCTTCCTCGATCATGTTCTTGCCAATGCTGCGGTGCGTCTGCTCGCGGTCCCACGGGCAGCCGTCGGGCTGACGCAGGCGCCAGATGGTCTGCACCAGATGCTGCAGCTCGGCCGACGCGTCTACCAGCGTGGACAGGTCGCGCGAGCCCTCGGCATTTTGCTGAGCCATGTGCTGCGCCATGGTTAGTCCTCCTCCAGGATCACGTGGCGGAACGCTCCGCCCTCGTAGATGCCGTAGCTATGCGTGCCGTCCTTGGGGATGCTCACGCTGCCGGGGTTGAAGAGCCACAGGCCCGGGTGTGCGGCGCTTTCCTCGTTGACCTTGATGTGCGTATGGCCGTAGACGAGCGCGGAGCCCTCGGGCAGCGCGGGCGCGTGGTCGACGCTGTTGTGCATGCCGGCGCCAAAGACATGGCCGTGCGTCAGGAACAGCTCGCGGCCGGTCTCGTCGAACAGCGTGGCGTAGTCGGCCATGATGGGGAAGTCGAGCACCATCTGGTCGACCTCGGCGTCGCAGTTGCCGCGCACCGCGATGATGCGGTCGGCCAGGGCGTTGAGCAGCGGGATTACGCGCTTGGGGGCGTAATCGCGCGGCAGGTCGTTGCGCGGACCGTGGTAGAGCAGGTCGCCCAGCAGCACGATGCGGTCGGGGTTCTCGCGCTCGATGGCGGCGCACAGGCGCTCGGTCCAGTATGCCGAGCCGTGGATATCGGAAGCGATGAGGTATTTCATGGGGAGATCCTTTCGAATGGGGTTGAT
>CABSNA010000283.1 GCA_902478865.1 uncultured Collinsella sp. | reverse complement strand
GGTGAATAAGGTGCTCGAGGAGTTCTCCAAGCTCACCGGCCTTGCGAAAGGCGTTGCTGACGAGAGCGTGGTTGACGCTGCGGCCACAAACAAGGCCGCACAGAAGGCCAAGTACGAGTCTAAGCCGGTTCAGGCCTTCCTCAAGAAGATTTCCAATGTCTTTGTCGCCCTGCTTCCCGGCATCATTGCGGCTGGCCTCATCAACGGTATCTGCAACGTCATTAACGTCTCGACGGCAGGCGCGCTTGCGGGCGAGTGGTGGTACCAGGGCATTCGTTCCATGGGCTGGGCCCTGTTTGCCTATCTGCCCATCTTGGTGGGCTATAACGCGGCACGTGAGTTTGGTGGCTCCGCTGCGCTGGGCGGCATCGCCGGCATGATGTGCATCGCCAACAGTGCCATGCCCCTGCTTGCGCCTGGCGCGGCTGATCCTGCCACTGCCATTCTGCTGCCGCTCACCAGTGCGCAGTACAACCCCGCAGCGGGTGGCATGATCGCGGCTCTCATCGCTGGCGCATTTTTTGCCTGGATGGAGCGTCAGATTCGCAAGGTTATGCCCAACGCGCTCGATACGTTCCTGTCCCCGCTGCTGGTGCTCATCATCGGCGCCTTTGCTTTGATGCTTGTCATCCAGCCGGTTGGCGCTTGGCTGACGACCGCGATCTTTAGCGTTCTCACCTTTATCTTCGAGAAGCTGGGCGTCCTGGGCGGCTATATCCTGTCGGCAGGCTTCTTGCCGCTGGTGTCCGTCGGCCTGCATCAGGCGCTCACGCCGATCCACGCTATGCTCAACGATCCCGACGGCGCTACCAAGGGCATCAATTACCTGCTGCCCATCCTTATGATGGCTGGCGGCGGCCAGGTCGGTGCCGGTTTGGCGCTGTACTTTAAGACCAAGAACGCCAAGCTCAAGAAGTACGTCGCCGAGTCCATCCCCGTTTGCATCCTGGGCGTGGGCGAGCCTCTGATGTATGCCGTTACGCTACCGCTCGTTCGTCCGTTTGTGACGGCCTGCCTGGGTGCCGGATTTGGCGGCGCGCTTGCAGCACTGCTTCACATCGGCACGGTTTCCCAGGGTGTTTCCGGTCTGTTTGGCCTGTTGATCGTCGTTCCTGGTCAGCAGCTCGGCTACGTTGCCGCTATGCTGCTTGCTTATGCCGCCGGCTTTGTCCTGACGTGGTTCTTTGGCGTCGACGAGCAGAGGATCAACGAGTTCTTTGGCGAGTAGTTTGATATCGCGAGCCGTGTTGCTCAGGGCTCGCGGCGCGCGGAAGATTTCTTGATGCTATGGTTGTGCCGGCGGGGCTAACTGCTCCGCCGGCCTTTTTTAAAGGAGCGTTGAAGCGTGAAAACGGGTATTTCGATTTATCTTTCTAGCCCTCTGCAGGATATTGAACGGACGATTGAGCGTGGCGCCGCGGCGGGTGCGCGCTACGCGTTCACCTCGCTGCATATTCCCGAGGATGGGGGAGCGGCGTATGCCGATAAGGTCCGTCACGTGCTGTCGCTGCTTTCCGCCCGCGGCATTGCGCTCATTGCCGATGTGGGGCCGCGCACGTGCGATTTGCTCGGGCTTGAGCGTATCGAAGATCTGCGCGATCTGGGGTTGGAATACCTTCGTTTGGACTATGGCTTTAGCGCCCAGCGGGTCGCGGAGCTGTCCGGTGAATTTCGCATTGTGGTCAATGCATCGACGGTGAGTTCTGATGAAATCGCATCGTGGCGAGAAGCCGGTGCCGATGTGACTCGTTTTGCCGCCTGCCACAATTTTTATCCCAAGCCTTATACCGGTTTAGCTCTGGAGGACATTGCTCGGACGAATCTTCGTCTTGCGGCGCTTGGCTTCGAAATCATGGCTTTTGTGCCGGGTGATGCCAACGTTCGCGGGCCGGTATTCGAAGGACTGCCGACGGTTGAGGAGCAGCGCGGTCGCGCGTCGAAGGTTGCCCTCAACATGCTTGAGCTCGCACACGGCGCCGATTGCGACATCGTTTTGGTTGGCGACCCCGATCTTTCCGATGCGGGCTGGGCGCAGTTTGCTCAAGTTTCTGCCGGATACGTGGATTTGCAATGCGAGCTTGAGTCCGGCTATGCCTATGTACGTGGGCAGATTCATCACGACCGGCCCGATTCGAGCGCCCTCATCTTTAGGTCTCAGGAGTCGCGCACGACGCTTAAGCCGGATTCCGTGCCGACGGATACCGGTGCCGGCCTGCCGCGAAAGGCGGGGTCGATCGCTGTGAGCAATGGCGGCTATGGGC
>CABSNA010000282.1 GCA_902478865.1 uncultured Collinsella sp. | reverse complement strand
GACGCGCCAGACCGCCCGAGAGCTTGCCGGGGCGGAACTTGGTAAAGTCGCCCAGGCCGACAAAGTCGATCGCCTCGTCCACCAGCGCGCGGCGGCGCTTGCGGTCGTTGACGTAGAGACTGCAGAAATAGTCGATGTTCTCGCGCACGGTGAGCTCGTCGAACACCGCCACCTGCTGCGGCACCACACCGATGCGGCGCTTGAGGTCGTAGCGGGCGGGCGTCATGCGCTCGCCGAACAGCTCGATGGTGCCCTTGTCGTAGGCGAGCAGCTGCAGGATGCAGTTGATGGACGTGGTCTTGCCCGAGCCGTTGGGGCCCAGCAGGCCAAAAATCTCGCCGGGGGCGATGTTCAGGTTAAAGTGGTCGAGCGCAATAAGATCGTCGTAGCGCTTGACGAGGTTTTCGACGTGGACGATGTCTGTCATGAGGCGGCCCTTCTGTTGGTCGTGGCCCGGTACGATTGCATCATCGCAGGAGCGGGCGGCGCGCACCAGTGAGCTTTGTCACGAGTGCGGAGGTCTTGGTCGTACGGCCTGCCGACGCCCCCGCTTTGCCGCGCGGGAGAAATGTCACGGTTGCGCAGGCGGCCCCTCCACCACGCGCGGCATCGCGTACAATACCCGTATGAACAGGCTTTTCGACAAATCGATTGTGCTGGCGTGCTGCATCGCAGCCGCCACAGGCCTTGCTGTGGACGCTCGCTTAGTCGCGGCGTTTTGCCTGGGCGTTATTGCCACCTCACTGGCCGAGGTCGCACAGGGAAATCGCGCCCGCCGTGCGAGCGAGGCCGTGAGCTACGCTTACATCATCGCGGCTGTCTTCGTGCCGCCGTTTATGCCGTTTGCGCCTCTCGCCCTCTATGACATCGCGCGGCGCGTGCGCCGTGAGCACGCCTGGATCGCGTTGGGTGTCGGTGCTGTCTTTGCCTGTGCGCTCGTCGCGGACCTTCGCGGCGGCGCGCTCACCACCCGAACGCTGCTGCTAACCGCCATTCTTTCGGTCGCCGCCACGTTGCTGTCACTGCGCACCGCGCAGCTGGAGCGCGAACAGGAACGCATGCGCCGTACCCGCGACGAGCTGCAGGAACGAGCCCTCGCGCTCGAAGCGCGCAACCGCGATCTTGCCGACCGCCAGGACTACGAAGTCGAGCTCGCGACGCTCGCCGAACGCGCCCGCATCGCGCGCGAGATCCACGATAACGTCGGACACCAGCTCACGCGTGCCTCGCTACAAGCCGAAGCCCTACGCGTGGTCCACGCCGACGAGCCTGGCGTCGCCGCCGATTTCGCCGACGTTAAACGTACGGTTGACGAGGCGCTCCAGCTTGTGCGCGCCAGCGTCCACGCGCTCAACGACAACGCCGTCGACCTTTCCGTGCAGCTCGAACGCATTGTTGAAGGCGCGCGCTCGGACGGCGGCCCGCAGATTGAGCTTGAAGTTTTGGCCGAGCATGCGCCCGCAAATGTCGCCAACTGCTTTGCGGCGGTGCTGCGCGAGGCGCTTTCCAACGCCATGCGCCACGCTTGCGCCCAGACCGTCACCGTACGGTGCATGGAGCATCCGTCGTTTTACCAGCTCATCGTTACCGACGATGGCGCGGACGGGGTCCAAGCAAGCGGCCGCGGCGCCACGGAGGGCATGGGGCTCGCCTCCATGCGCGAGCGCATCGAGGCGCTTGGCGGCACCTTCACCGCCGGCCCGCGTGCCGGCTCCCCCGGCTGGCGCGTGTTTGCCACCGTTCCTAAGCAGCAAGGAGATGACGCCCGATGAGGCTCATTGTTGTCGACGACGACCGCTTGGTGGTCGATTCGCTCAAGATTATCCTGGGCGCCCAGCCGCAGATCGAGGTAGTGGGCACCGGTGCCAACGGCAACGATGCGGTGGCGCTCTACGCCGAGCACGCACCCGATATTGCGCTGCTCGACATCCAGATGCCGGGACGCGACGGCCTTTCGGCCGCGCGCGAGATCCTTGAGCACGACCCTGCGGCGCGCGTGGTGTTTCTGACGACGTTCTCGGATGACGAGTACATTGTGTCGGCGCTCAAGCTGGGCGCCCGCGGCTACCTGATCAAGACCGATGTCGCTGCCATTCCGCCGGCGTTGGCGCAGGTCATGGACGGCAAACGCGTGCTCGAGGGCAAGGCGATCGAAGATATCAACTTTGCTGGGGCGGACGTCGAGGCCGGCGCGACCCGCCGGCCCGCCGCCTTTGCCGGCCCTGTCTCTTATACACATCTGACGCTGCCGACGATCTTACGCGTGTAG
>CABSNA010000281.1 GCA_902478865.1 uncultured Collinsella sp. | reverse complement strand
CTACGAGGGTGCCCTCGATGCCGCGGCCGAGCTCTGTCGCCAGGCAGGCCTTTCGGACGTGCGTATCGTCCATGACCTCACCGATCGCCCCCGCATCGTCCGAGCCATCGTCACCGAGCCCAAACAGCGCCAGTAATATTTATTAACTGGTTAGCAAAAATTATAAAGTGGTTTATAATTAGGACGGCTGAAAGAGGTCGGCCCATGCAACCTCCTACCTTTCGGGAAATCATTGCCCTACTCAAGCACGATGGATTCGTGAAGGTCGCGCAAGTCGGTAGTCATGCTAAGTATGTTTCTGGTGACCGTGTTGTCACCGTGAACGGCTCTGGTGGTGATCGACCAAAGAAGGGCACGTGGGCAAGTATTCGTCGCCAAGCTGAATGGTAGTTGGAGGCAAAATGAGGCAGCGATTTACCTATGACTGCGTTCTCATAAAAGAAGACGACGGTTACTGCGCCAGTTTCCCGCAGCTTCCCGGCGCCTTTGCCGATGGCGATACGCGCGAAGAAGCGATTGCCCATGCCACCGAGGCACTGATGGCGTTTTTGGCCGACGACCTCAACAACGGTTTGACTCCGGCAGGGTACGAACGCTCGGCCGAGGTCGTGGCCCTTTCAGTCGAAATCGACCACGAGGACGCTCGGGAAGCGGCGTGCCGAACATTTAAAGACGCAGCGCTGGACCTCAAAGTCTCCGCTCCGCGGATTACCGCGCTGGTCAAAGCCGGAAAGCTCGATGTTGAACTTGTCGACGGCCGTCGGATGATAACGATAGACAGCATCGAGCGCTACGCCGCCCAAGAACGCCACGCCGGCAGGCCAAAGAAGTTCGTCGCAGTCCAATAACCCCCTCACTTTCACCGACTACTAGAGCCGCTCACCAAACCAACATGCGCTCTGGGCAAATAGGTTGAATGTTTCGTGCGAGAATGCCCCTCAGTAAACAAACTTGCACCAGAGCGTAAGGGGCTGGCATACACATGCAGACGGTCTATCGGGTATACGAGGGAACGCGCGAGCCGCATCGGCTTGCCGTCGAGCGCGCGGCCGAGGTGCTCGGCCGCGGCGGCCTGGCGCTGATCCCGACCGAGACGGTCTACGGTGTCGCCGTGGCGGTCAACGCCTTCTCGGACGCCGTGCCCCAAGATACAGGCGAATTCCCATCGTGGCCGCGCGATCCGCAGGCTGCCGTCAATGGCGCCGCGGTCCCTGCGCTCGGTACCGGCTACCGCCGTATCTTCACTCTCAAGCAACGTGAACTCACGCAAACCGTCGCTTGGCTGGTCGATGGTGTCGAGGCGCTCGACCGCTATGGCGTGGATATCCCGGAAGAGGCCCGCGTGCTTGCGCGACGATGCTGGCCGGGAGCCCTGACTATCGTGGTCAAGGCGGCTCCCTGCGTGCCGACCTTTATGCGTGCTGCCGACGACACCGTGGCCCTGCGCGCTTCGGCCTCTCCCGTGGTCCAAGCGCTCATCCGCGCCTGCGGCAGTCCCCTTGCCTGCACGAGCGCCAACACACACGGCGCGCCCTCGCCGGCAAGCTTTGCCGCCGTCGAAGGTCGCATCCTGGAGGGGGTCGATGTTGCCGTCGACGCCGGTGAGACCCCGTGTCGCGACGCCTCGACCATCGTGTCGTTCCAGCACGGCGGGCTCCAGATCCTGCGCCAAGGCGCACTTCCCGCATCAGAGATCGAACGGGTCCTGTCCGACCCGATGCAATAGAAAGGTGTAAGCGATGTCGTTGAATCTGGGCAGCCTGGGCATGGAAGATGCCTCGTTTAACTTTGGCGGTTCCTACATCATGGCGCTCGACTGCGGCACCACCTCGGTACTTGCGACCATCGTCGACGAGTACGGCTGCATCGTCGCGCAGGCACGTCGTAGCGTCAAAACCAGCTTCCCGCGTCCCGGTTGGATAGAGCAAGACCCCATGGAGGTGCTTGCCAGCCAGATCGGCGTGATGATGGAGGTCCAGTTTAAGAGCGGCATCCATTCTGACCGCATCGCCGCCATCGGTATCTCCAACCAGCGCGAGACCACGGTGGTGTGGGACCGCATAAGCGGCCAACCCATCTATAACGCCATCGTGTGGCAATGCCGTCGCACCGCACCTCTGATCGACGAGCTGGTCGAGCGGGGCGCAGAAGAGCTGGTGCGCTCCCACACGGGACTCACGCTCGATCCGTATTTCTCGGCTTCCAAGGTGCAGTGGATCCTCGACAACGTCGACGGTGCGCGTGAGAGCGCGGCGGCGGGCGACCTCATGTT
>CABSNA010000280.1 GCA_902478865.1 uncultured Collinsella sp. | reverse complement strand
GCGAACGCCAATACGACGGCTTGCCCAAACGCTCGCCCAGGACCTGCACCAGCTTGAGTGCCACGCCGGCACCGGCAAGCTCGCGCGAGGGGCCCTCGTCCTCGAGCTTGGGGTCGGTCAGGGGCACGCCCTGCGGCACCTGGTCGGAGGGCTCGTGATGGTCCGTGACCACCAAATCGATCCCCAGGCTCTCCAGATAGGAGACTTCTTCCTTGGCGGCAATACCGTTATCGACGGTCACGATCAGCTGAGGGCGAGCGAGCTCGTTAACGCGGTCGAGCGCCGCGCGCGAAAGACCGTAGCCCTCGTCAAAGCGATGCGGAATAAACGGCGTGACATCGGCGCCAAACGTGCGCAGTGCCTCGGTCAACAGGCAGGTCGACGTAATACCGTCAACGTCAAAATCGCCAAAGACCGCAATGTGCTCGTGGTTGCAAATAGCACGCTCGACGCGGTCGGCAACGACCGACATGCCCGGGATAATGAGTGGGTCGGCCCAGTCGCGATCGAGCGAAGGCGTCAAAAACAGCTGACCTTCTTCGATGGATGTAATGCCGTGCGCGACCATAATACGCGCCACCAGCCCGGGAATGCCCAGGCCAGCCGAAAGCTCCTTTTCGAGCTCGGGGTTTTGCTGAGCGACCGCCCAGCGATGCGTCGTCTTAAGCGATGACATAGGCGCCCACCCCCGATAGGGGCAGGTCGCCGCGATACCTCTCACGGTTCATAGCGATGAGTCCTCTGTGTATGCCCGCTTCGGCAGGCAGATCTGTTGAACGGATTAATTATACCGTGCGGCACGGACGTACAACGTCCAGCACGCCGCGGTTTCGATAAACGAGGGCGGTAATAGCCTCGAAATATTCGAGCGTTTCTGACGCACGGACGCATGCGAGCGTCTAGCATATCCATTCAAAACGAATTCACGAACAAAGGGAGTCACAAGAGCATATGAAGCAATGGGTTGGACTGGGCAAGTTTCTCGCGGGGCACATGCAGGTCATCGTTCCGATTTGCGTGGCGCTCGGCGTGCTCTTTCCCCAACAGATTGGCGTGCTCAAGCCCATCGTTCCCGCCCTGTTTGCCTTTATGACATTCCAAGGCGCGCTCAGCAACACCTTTCACCAGGTAACCGAGGTGTTCCGCCGTCCGTTGCACCTAGTCTTGGCGCTGCTCGTCTCGGCGGTGCTTATTCCCATCGCGGCGTATGCCATGGGGTCACTCTTCTTTGGCTCCAACCCCAACCTTGTCTGCGGCATTGTGCTCGAATACAGCGTGCCCGTGGCCGTCACCGCTTTTATGTGGATCAGCATGTTCGGCGGCAACGGCCCGCTCGCGCTCACCATCATCCTGACGTCCTCGGTCATCTCACCTGTGACGATTCCGCTTACGCTCAAGCTCCTGCTGGGCGCCACCGTCTCGATCGACGTGCCGAGCATGATGCAGAACATGGCCTTTATGATCGCCATCCCCGCTGTGCTCGGTATTGCCATCAATGAACTCACGCGCGGCTGGGGCCACGAGAAACTCTCTCCCGCGCTCTCGCCCGCCTGCAAGTTCATGATGATGGGCGTCATCGCGTCCAACTCCACCGCTATGAGCGAGTACGTGCTACACATAAACGCGGTGCGCCTGGAAGTCGCCCTCTTTATTTTGGTCTTCGCCATCAGCGGCTTTGTCGTCGGTTTTCTGGTCGCACGTGCGCTGCATCTGCCATATAGCGAGACGACCACCATGTGCTTTACCTGCGGCATGCGCAACATCTCTTCGGGTGCCGTCATCGCCACGCAGTATTTTCCCGGCGAAGTGGTATTCCCCGTCATGTGCGGCACGCTGTTTCAGCAGGTGTTGGCCTCAATTATCGGACACCTCTTTGAGCGCCTGACCGGCGAGGAGCGCGCCGCCCAGCGCAAGCGGGTCGAGGCTGGCCGCGACGCCATGGCGCGCTAGGCTGTCCGCATTACGCGGGTGTTAGTCTTGCTATACGAGCGTTTCTAGATGCGCACGCAGACGCTCAGCATCGATATCGAGCGTCGTCTCGGCATTGACTTGGGCCAAACGATAGCCGACAAAGTAGGGCGAAACCACCCAACGCGGCAGCGCCTTGGCAATGGTCCGACCGCCCAGGTGATAGAAGAACAAGTTGTACGACTCTGCGCGACCACCGTGGTGCTCGTTTAGGATATAGCGCAGAGCTACCTGGATCGCATCGGCAAAGAGATCCGCCTCGGCTTGGTCTCGCGCGTCATCGCTGGCGGCGATTCCCTGCGGGGCTGAAACGT
>CABSNA010000279.1 GCA_902478865.1 uncultured Collinsella sp. | reverse complement strand
TCATGAGCGTCTCGTGGGCTCGGAGATGTGTATAAGAGACAGGCCCAGGTAGGTAAACGTCATCATAAAGCGCAGCGTCTGGCCAAAACGGCCCTCCACGCCGAGCATCTCGCCGCGATCGAGCGCGGCGACAGCATCGCCCACCAAGTTGAGCGCCACACGCTGACCGGGCAACGCCTGCTGCGTGTCGCCATGCACCTGGATCCCGCGTACGCGGCAGACCGTGCGCGACGGCAGCGCGACGAGCTCATCGCCCACCGCAACCGGCGCATCGTGCAGCGTTCCCGTCACGACGGTGCCGGCGCCCTTGATCGTAAAGCAGCGGTCAATCGGCAGGCGCGGCGCGCCATCGCTCCGCTCGGCACGCTCGCGACAGGTATCCCAGCAGACACCCACCTGCTCGTCGAGCACCGCAAGCAGCCCGTCAATCCCCTCGCCCGTCTTAGACGACACGGGCACGATCGGCGCGCCCGCAAACACAGTACCCGACAAAAAGTCATCGACATCGAGCTCGGCAAGCTCGATCATCTCGGCGTCGGCCAGGTCGCACATCGTCAGCGCGACCACCATATGCGTGACACCCAGCAGCTCCAGCACATGCACGTGCTCGCGGGTCTGCGGCATTACGCCCTCAACGGCAGAGACCACCAGCACGGCAACATCGATACCCGTGGCGCCCTGCACCATGGCGCGCAAGTAATGCGCATGCCCCGGCACGTCGACCAGGCCGACGATCTTGCCACTCGGCAGTGCCAGCTCGCCAAAACCCAACTCCACCGTCATGCCGCGACGACGCTCGACCTCCAGACGATCGGGATTCTTGCCGGTCAACGCCTCGATCAGTGCCGACTTACCGTGGTCGACGTGGCCCGCCGTGCCAACGATAACGGGACACTCCACCAGCGTTTGAACCTCACTCATCGAGCAATCGCCTTCTCAACGCATGCAACGAGCGTCGATGCCGCCGTCTCGATATCGCGGTCGCCCACAAGCGTACGGACGTCAAACAAAATGCGATCGTGCGAAGTTCGCGTGACGACCGGCGTGTCGAAGTCCTGGACAAGCGAGCGCTTGAGCGCGTCGACGGACAGGCGCCCGTCGACCGGGCAGACGGCCAAGCACATGGTGGGCAGCTCCACGGTAGGCAGCGAGCCGCCACCGGGGGTCGACGATTCCTCGACGATCTCCACCTGAACGGCGCACGGGCAACCGGCCTTATCGAGGCCGGCGACCATACGATCGCGCAACTTACGTGCGCGACGCTCCAGATGAGCCTGCGGAAGCGTGAGCATGTTGAGCACCGGTACCTCGCGATGGGCCACATCCGCCCCGTCCATGTAGATACGCAGCGTGGCCTCGAGCGCCGCCAGTGCGAGCTTGCCCGGACGCAGGGCACGCATAAGCGGATGCGACCCGCAGGCCTGGACCAGATCGCGGCGGCCCATGATAATGCCCGCCTGCGCGGCGCCGAGCAGTTTATCGCCCGAGCACGACACCAGATCGAGCCCCGCCGAAACCGAAGCCGGCGTGGTTTCTTCGCCGCCGCGCACCAAGATGTCGTCGGGCAACAGCGCGCCCGAGCCCTGGTCCTCGTAGAACAGCAGGCCATGCTTGTGAGCAAGCGCCGCAAGCTCCCGAGAACCCACCTCCTCGTGGAAACCCTCGATACGATAGTTGGAAGGATGGACCTTGAGGATCATCGCCGTATCGGGCGTGATGGCTTGCTCATAATCTGCCAGGTGCGTGCGGTTGGTGGCGCCGACCTCGACGAGTTTGGCGCCCGAAGCCGCCATGACATCGGGGATGCGGAAGCTGCCGCCAATCTCGACAAGCTCGCCGCGGCTGACGATGACCTCTTTACCCGCGGCATGGGTGGCAAGCACCAGCAGCACCGCGGCGGCATTGTTGTTGACCACGAGCGCGTCCTCGGCACCGGTAAGCGAGCGGATGAGCTGCGCGGCATGCTCCTTGCGCGATCCGCGCGAACAAGTGTCCACACTGTACTCGAGCGTGCTGTACCCGCGCGCAACCTCGGCCACGGCCTTGGCGACCGACTCCGCGAGCGGGGCGCGGCCCAAGTTGGTATGGATAACCACACCCGTGGCGTTGACGGCGGGACGCAGGCTCGGCAGCGCGGAGCGATGCGCACGCCACTCGATGGCCGAGGCCAGGTCGCGCTTAGAGCGCGGGGCAGCACCGGCGCGAATGGCGGCGCGCTCCTCGTCGAGCTCGGCCGTGACGGCGGCATGCACCACCGCGTCGCAGGTCTCCCCCGCCGCCTTCA